>JBJMGL010000407.1:0-2168 GCA_045807985.1 Bryobacteraceae bacterium | reverse complement strand
GTATGCCCAAAGCTTTTTTGTAAGCTCTGGTCTTGACAGCGGCGTCGAACCGACGACGGCAGAAAGCTTATCGTCCGGTTGCACCGGTTTCATGAAGGCGGGATTGGGTTTGCGCTTGGAAGTTTTTTTGGTTTTCGGCATGGACGCTGACTAACGTTTCGCCTGCGGGAGAGCAAGACTAAATTTGAGCTAAATCAAAAATTTTTATTGCTGGTTCTCCCGGCGGACGGCGATTGCCGCCACATCATCGGGAGCAGTCTTCGCAGAATTCTTGGAAGCTGTTTGCGCTAGGATCCCTTCGAGTAACGCCTCCGCGGTGGAGGCGGAAGGATCCAGTAGTTTCTCAAGTTGCCCGGGACTCACCCGATGGCGCTCGTCTTTCTCCCAGCGCAACAAGCCATCCGTGTAGAGCAGGAAAGCGTCGCCGGGTCCTAGTTCGATCACTGTTTCAATGAACTCGGTTCGTTTGATTAAGCCGAGTGGCGGCGCGACCGAATCGACCGATTCTCTTGTGCCGTCGTGATGAACAACCAGGAGCGATGGGTGCCCTGCGCCAACGACCTGCGCTCGTCCGGTTGCCGGATCAAGGGCAACACACATCGCAGTCATAAATGAGGTAGCCCCGAAGATGCTGCGAAAATCATTATCTACCCCTTCCATCAAAGTCGCTGGCGAATCGTGATCCATGCTGCCGTATTGAAACAGAAGTTTTGCCAGTGTTGTTAGCAACGCGGCCGCCGCGCCGTGGCCTGTGCCATCTGCGATCCAGAATAACACGCGCCCGTCCTTCATTCGGAGCCAGCCATAGATGTCGCCGCCGACCTGGATGACAGGATGATAGCACGTTGCAATCTGCCAACCCGGCAGCGACAGGGGTTTTTGTGGTATCAATGATTGTTGTGTTAGGCGGGCGGCTGCGAGATCGCGCTCCAGTTCGCTGCGCCATTTCTCCAGTTCATCATTTTGATGCTCCAGTTGTCGCCGCATTGAACGAAGCCGAAGTTGCGTTTCGATTCGCGCCCGCAACACCGACGCATTGACAGGTTTTGTCACAAAATCATCCGCACCTGCCTGTAGACAGGATACCTCGCTTTGCTCGCTGCCATGTGCGGTCAGCATGATGGCCGGGATTTGGGCCACCATTGCATCCTTGTCCGACCGAAGGCGCTTAAGCACCTCCGCGCCGTTTAGACCGGGCATGTCGAAGTCCAGCAGCAAGAGCGAAGGCGGGCGCGCGTGAATTGCCTCCAGTGCTTGAGAACCATCGTTTGAGACGCGGCAATCGTAACCAGCCGAGTTAAGTAGTTGGGCCAATACCCTGCGACTCATCGCGTCATCATCGACTACTAAAATCTCTGGATGTGAATTGTTTCGCATCTATACCTCGGATTCGGATTACGCACACCGGCGTATTGTATTTGTGCTTCTCTTTGTCAACAATCGAAGCAGCTGCAACAAAGCGTGATTTAATCATTGGCAACGAGTCTGACTCTGGATACGATTAGCAAAATTTTCGTTATGAAATTTTCCATCCCGCTTGCTCTCCTCGCGGTTTTCTTTTTGGCCTCATGCGCTGAGGAGCCACCACCACCGCCGCCGCAGCATCATCGACCCTCAGCTTACGCGCCGCCGCAACCGCAAGAATACCCACCGCAGCAGCAGCCTTTTAACCCGAATGGACCAGTTCAGCCTGCTACACCGCCGCCAGTGGTCGCATCTTCACCTCCGCCCGCGGCCGCGCCGCAGACAAAGGTGGCAAAGGGCGATTATCCCTACGGAATCCCTGTCCCCGGAAAACCGCATCTTGTGGAGAGCCCGTATTCGCCCGGCAAATACATCGACGTGGAAGGATTTCCTCCCGGCACTGAGGTCAAGGATCCGTACACCGACAAGATTTTCCTTGTGCCGTAACGCGAGAGCTTCCGGAGTTCCCCTCATGCGGAGGAATGAATACCGGATCAACGCTGCGGCTTTATGCGAGGATCCGGCACGAATATCACCACGTTTAGATTGATTTTATGGAGTTGCGGATAAAACGGGCGCCTCGAATCGATCTGGAAATCAGTGTCCCGGGCGATAAGAGTATTTCGCATCGCGCGGTAATCGTCGCCGCTCTTTCCAACGGGGTGTGCACGCTGCGAGGATTTCTGCCCAGCGATGATTGCATG
>JBJMGL010000406.1:0-12950 GCA_045807985.1 Bryobacteraceae bacterium | reverse complement strand
TCAGGTGGGCCAGGAGGCGTTTGCGTTCTGCCCGGTATTCGTTGTTTTGGGCTTGATTGGCTTCTTCGTAAGGGTCTTCGTTCAGGTTAAAGAGGAGCCAAGCGAAGTTTTCGGTGCATTCTAGCCTCTCCCTCACTTTCCGTGAAGTGACAAGAAGGTCCTGGAGCATGGTGGGGAGATCAGCCCTCTAAGCTGTCTGGAGAATTTGCTGTCTCAAAAGGTCAAAGTTCGCTCGACCATAACCTTGGCACTTCCGCAGTTTCAGCCGATGGACGTGTCCTTCGACTGGGCCATTGCTCCAGGGAAGGCGAAGGGTAGCTTCGATCGCGGCGCGGTCGCGCTCGATTCCCAAAGCAAAAGACCGCAACTCGGTTTGCTGGGCGGCGGCCAACCACGACTCCAACGATTCCTCCGAACGCCGACGACATAACGCCAGAAAACGATGTGCCAGTTCGGCCACTTGTGCCAAAGCGGGCGAGCAGCGTAAGAGCACTTCGCTGTAGGCCAGTTGCTCGGAGCTGCGTGAGCCATCCTTGTGGAGCAGCAGCCACATTGTTTAACGAGGACTGGGCGGCACTTGGCGACGAAGAGAGTCCTTCCTTTCTGGGCCCGCCAATGAGGGCCCGCGCAGGCGTGCCATCCATTGCCGGATGGTCGTTTGGCAACCCCGAAAACCTTGCTCCTTGATCTCGCGCCAGAGTTGGGCGGCGTTGTGGCAGCCTTCGGCCCAGCGCTGTTCCAGATAGGGCATCCAGCGATCGACTCTCGTCGCACGCCGTCGTGTTGCCATTTCCGGAAACGCACCGGTTCGCAGATAGCGCCGGATGGTTTTCGTATCCATCTGCAATTGCTGCGCGATCTCCTCCTGGGTGGCCCCGCCCTGGCGTAAAGCCATCACTTGCTCATAGCGGCGGAGGCGAAGGCTGCGTCGCTGCTGACGGACCTGTTCTGTTTTGTTAAGCGGACGGACCATGGGAAGCGTTGCCGGAGGAGAGGCGATCGGCGGCATCGGCTGGGGCTCCTCGTCCCAAGCTGCCTGTAACTCGGAGGCATGCTGTTCGAAACAGCGTGTCAGCGCTTCGCTCAGGGTTGCGGATCAGATGCCAGCGATCCGCCGTTTGCCGAGCTTGCGGTGCCCCGAGACGTGCTCCTTCGGCATAGACTCCCGCCCGGTCGCGGCTGATGATCTCGACACCCGGATGCGCTTGGAGCCAGGTGGCGAAAGCCTCGGCGGTACGGCCCGGCAGCAGATCGACCACGCGCTGCGTTTCTAAGTCCACCAAGATCGTGCCGTAGCGATGCCCCCGTTTCCAGGCCCAGTCATCCACCCCGAGCACACGCGGGGTGGGCATACTTGGTATAGGACTCTGCCGCACGCGCCGCAGTAGAGTCGCTGGGCTCACGAACAAAGACAACCGCTGGGCCAAGCGGCATCCCGCTTCGCCGCCCAGAGCCAAACCAATCGCACCAAGCGCTTCATTCAGCCGCCCCGTGCGCCGGGCATACCGAGCCACGGTCTCCGGCAGAGGCTCGGAAAAGGTTTGGCGGGCACAACCCGCCTGGTCGCAGAAGAAGCGACGTGTGTGCAAGCGGAACCGAACGCGAGTGCCCTGCCAAGGAAGATCAGCGATTGTCCGGACATAGCGCGAATGCACACGATCGGAAACAGAAGCACACGTCGGACACGCCACGGCAGAACGACAGGCGCGAGCCTCGATCGTGAGGAGATCGGGGGTGGAAAGGATTTGCTCCAGACAGAGTTCCGAAACGGAAGGCAATAGAGGAGACGGAGACATGGACAACGAAAGACCAAAGGCGGTCTCAAGGACCGCCTTTTATTGGATGGAAGCATCAAAGTTCTGGTTCACGGAAAGTGAGGGAGAACCCGAGGCTATACGACGGATACCGTTTCGCTCGGTCCAACCACAACGCTCAAAGCGGCTGGACTGGCAACAGCGATTCGCCAATCAATGCAGCAGATACTGCATCTTACCAGGATCACACTCTGCTTCTCAATAAATCGTTAACTGAGAACCTGCCTGCTTACCCTGTAATTGGGCAGGAGTTCTACCTGGCAAATATCGGTTCTTCGTCTGTCACCATTTCTGGTAATGGCAAGAATATCTGGTCCGCCGGCACCAATTCTGCATCGATCACCCTTGCCTCTAACGCGACAGCTATTCTTCAGTTCGACGGAACGCTCTGGCACCAGATCAAATGACAAAAAACCAAGAGTGCCTGCATCCCCGCTGACGTGATCCCGTATCCGGTTCGTCAGCGGTCGATGCAGATTGGAGCCTCACTATAACTGCCGAGGCGGCCAAGTTCCGGTGATCGCACCCGGCTCTTCATTTCGGCAACTATCATTTGACCAGCCGACCTGCGACATCGGCCAGATGGTCCATTAAAGACAGCAAAAACCAGGTGGGAGGCCGATCGGCCTCCCACCTGGTTTTCTTAATTTGAAATTAGAAATTTACCGTGCCGCCGCTTTCACCTTCGTTGGTACCGGCGTTCGATTTACCTTTGAAGTCCGCGAAGACTTGTTCTTGTGAGTTGCGACACCTGTCCCATTCCGGCCTCCGACAGAAATAGGAGTTGCTCCGTTGCTGCCGTTACCATTTCCGTTCCGCTGTGGCGAGCCATTCTGGGTCAACTTGCCCAAAACCACCGAACGCTTTGCTCCCGTGGCAAACGGGACATTGGATGGACGCGCATGCGCCGTTTCATAAGCCATTACCGCAAAAGCAATTGCTTCCTTGGCATCCACGTCCAGCCCAACCTCGCTGGTTTCCATCACCGGAATCGGATCTAACGCCTTCCGCAGCATCTTCATCATCGTCGGGTTATGCGTGCCGCCGCCCGAGACAAAAACCTCATCCACCCGCATCTCCGGAAGCACGAAATTACGCACACTCAGCGCAATGCTTTCCGCCGTCACAGCTGTTGCCGTTGCCACCAGGTCTTCACTGCTCAACTCTGTATCCAGCAGCTTCGAAACATACTCTGTCCCATACTGCTCACGTCCGGCTGTCTTGGGAGGCTTTGCCCGAAAATACTTGTCGCGCAACAGCTTAGCCAGCAGTTTCGGATCAATGACACCAGACGCAGCAATAGTGCCATCACGGTCGTAGGTTTGGCCGCCGCTCGTAATGCGCGTAACAAGCTGGTCAATCACCATATTGCCCGGACCGGTATCAAAAGCAATTACACGGTCGGTGTTGGTATTCGGAGGAATGGCCGTAAGATTTGCGATACCGCCAATGTTTACCGCCACCCGTCCGCGGCCGCGATGCCGGATCAGCATGTAATCGAGGTAGGGCACCAGCGGCGCGCCTTTACCGCCGGCGGCCATGTCGCGCTCTCGAAAATTAGAGATCACGTCAATGCCGAGCCGCTCCGTAATCACGCTCGACTCGCCAATCTGAAACGTGCTCGCCACTTTTTTCCCGAGATACTGCGCGCCTTGGCCTTCATGGAAGATTGTCTGACCGTGGCACCCAATCAACTTGATGGAGTCGAGCGGAATCTCCGCGCGTTCAGCTGTTTCTTCCAAAGCCTCCGCGTATAACTCTCCTAATAGAAAGTTAAGCCGCGATATGTCTCCCGTAATAGCGCTAGTGTTCGAAACCGTCAGTAGCGCCTCACGTATTTTCCTCGGGTATGGAACCGAATGACTTGTCAGGACATTTATTTTTGCTTTAAAGCCCGAACCGGAGATGTCGATAATTGCTACATCAATTCCGTCGAGCGATGTCCCGCTCATGATACCTGCTATTCTCATCTCTTTAGCAACTCTTGCTGTAACTCTTGCAGAATCTGCAACGCCTCAACCGGCCGAAGCTGGTTTATGTCCAACCCTCGGACCCGATCGGCGAGCCCTCCGTCCACAGGCTCGAACAATTTAATCTGTATGGGTGTGTTGGCTTCACCCGGGGTCAACTCTTCTGTTACTGAGTGCTCCCTTACTTCATGATGCAATAAAACTGACCTCGCCCGCTCGATTACTTGCAGGGGTAAACCGGCTAAACGTGCTACTTCAATCCCATAACTGCGGTCTGCCGCACCCGGTTCTACTTTTCGAATGAATAAGATACGGTCGTCTGCTTCCTTTACGGCCACATGTAAATTTCTTATTGCAGAAAGTTGGTCGGCAAGCTCCGTTAGCTCGTGATAGTGGGTAGCAAAGAGAGTTTTGGCCTTAATTCGCTCGTGAATGTACTCAACAATGGCCCAGGCTAATGACAACCCATCAAAAGTTGAAGTCCCTCGCCCAATTTCATCCAGTACTATAAAGCTATTAGGGGTGGCTGTATTGAGGATAGCTGCCGCCTCGGTCATTTCCACCATGAACGTTGACCGGCCCCGTGCCAAGTTGTCCGCCGCGCCAATCCTAGTAAAAACACGGTCTACAATCGGCAGGATTGCTTTGTCGGCTGGTACGAAGGAGCCGATTTGGGCCATGATTAAAATCAACGCTGCCTGTCGAAGATAAGTCGATTTACCTCCCATATTGGGACCAGTAATTACCGCAATATATTTCTGCCGTGAATCGAGATGCAGGTCATTGGCAATAAAACGGGAGGCATCGCGTTCAATCAGCTTTTCGACGACGGGATGTCGGCCTGCCTCAATCCGTATTTCGCCGCTCTCCGAAAACTGCGGCCGCCCGTAACGGTTATCAACAGCTACCTGAGCGAGTGTCGCTGCTACATCCAGTTCCGCAGTCACCTGCGCGGCATTTTTGATCTCCGTCGCAAAACCGGCGGCAAATCTTTTTAGCTCCTGAAAGATCTCTCTTTCCAGCGTCAGGATCTTCTCTTCCGCCGCCAGAACTTTTGTCTCCAGCTCCTTCAGTTCCGGCGTAGTAAACCGCTCGGCATTGGTCAGAGTCTGTTTGCGCTGATAACTTGCGGGCACGTACTGCAAGTTGGCCTTTGAGATCTCAATATAAAACCCAAAGACATTATTGAAGCGGACCTTCAGAGACGCAATACCGGTAGCGCTCCGCTCCCGCGCTTCAATGGCTGCAATATATTGACGGCTATTCTGGCTGATGTCGCGCAGCTCATCCAGCTCTGGGCTAAACCCGGCTCTAATAGTTCCACCGTCCGTTAAATCTGCTGGCGGTTGCTCGGAAATTGCGAAGAGAATGCGGTCGCGCACCTCAGAAATCAAAGGAAGCGCGGCACGCAACTGCCTAGCCTCCAACTGTTGAGTCAATTCAGCAACAGCCGGTAATTGGCTCAGCGATTTTCCCAAGGCCAGCGTGTCTCTCGGCGTTGCAGCCCCTAGCGTAATCTTCGCCAGCAGCCTTTCCAGATCCTGCACCGCACTCAAGCTCTTTCGCAGATTCCCGCGAACGATAGTTTTACCAGCCAGCTCGCCCACCGCATCCAGCCGCGCTTCAATTTCTTCCTGATCACAGCAAGGGCTCAAAAGCCTGCGCCGCAGCAATCGCCCGCCCATCGGCGTCTGCGTCTTATCCAGAACCGCAATCAGCGTTGCTTCACGACTTTCTCCGACAAACAACGGCTCAACCAATTCAAGATTGCGAACCGTGGATGCATCCAGCACCATCGACTCATGCCGCTGATAGAAAGACGGCCGATTGAGATGTTCCAGCGCGGATTTCTGCGTTTCGCGCAAATAATGAAGCACCGCGCCTGCTGCCGCAACCGCCAGCGGCTTATCACTCAATCCGCAGCCATCGAGCGACAACAACCGGAAGTTCTCCAGAATGGCGCGGCTGGCCTGCTCCCGGCTGAAAACCCACGATTCCAGCGGTGTTTCGAGACACTTGGCGCAGGGCGGTTCGCCCTCAAGGTGCAGCACCTCGCGAACGTTCAGCGCCTCCAGTGTTTGCAGCAGATCGGCGCTGTCTATCTCTGTTGTTTGAAACTCACCGGTTGACACGTCCACATACGCCAAACCGCTCCGGCCAGAGCGCGTAAGCACCGCCGCTAAATAATTATTTTCGTGTGAGCGGAGAAGATCGGACGCCGTTGCTGTTCCTGGCGTCACAACGCGCGTGATCTCGCGCCTGACCAGTTTCTTGCCAGCGCCCGCCTCCTCCATCTGCTCGCAGATGGCGACACGGTATCCGCGCTGAATCAGCCGTGAAATATATCCGTCGGCGGAATGATAAGGCACACCGCACATCGGAACAGGATCACCGCGCTCCTTGTTGCGAGCCGTTAAGGTGATTTCCAACTCGCGGGCCGCGACTACGGCATCCTCATGGAACAGCTCATAAAAATCCCCGAGCCGGAACATCAGCAACGCATTCGGAACCTGTTTCTTGGCGGCTTCGTATTGCCGCATTAACGGAGTTGACGCTTCCGCTATCATCTCCACCCGTTAGGCATAGAGTCCGCGCCGCCTGATCGCATTGGCCACGCGATGCAACGCGAGCATATAAGCCGCCGTGCGATTATTCACGCCATGCTTGTCTGCGTAACTCGTCACATCGTGGAAGCTAGTCACCATATACTCTTCTAACCGCTCATTGACGGTGCTCTCATTCCAAAAATAACCCTGCCGATCCTGCACCCACTCAAAGTAAGAAACCGTCACCCCGCCCGCATTCGCCAGAATATCGGGAATCACGAACACGCCATTTTCAGCAAGGATGGAATCCGCCACAAACGTCGTCGGCCCGTTCGCTCCCTCGCAAAGAATCTTGGCCTTTACCCGGCTGGCATTGCCTGAAGTAATCACGTTCTCGCGCGCTGCTGGAAGCAGAACATCGCAATCGATCAAAATCGCTTCGTCGCGATTAATATTCTCACCTTCCGCAAACCCTCGTATCGAGCCTGTCTCGCTCCGATGCCGCATCAAGGCTTCAATATTCAAGCCGTGCGAATTATAAACGGCGCCATCGTACTCCACAACCGCGATAATCTTGAAACCCCGTTGTGTCATCAGACGCGCAGCCATGCCGCCCACATTTCCTAAGCCTTGAATCACCACCCGTGTATCACCCGGGAGGAGACCGAACCTCTTCATCGCCTCCAGCGTGACAATCATGCAGCCTCGGCCCGTCGCTTCCGGTCGCCCGCGCGATCCGCCCAGCTCCAGCGGCTTTCCGGTCACCACCGCCGTCACCGTGTGCCGCTTGTGCATGGAATAGGTATCCATAATCCACGCCATGGTCTGTTCGTTTGTGTTGACGTCGGGCGCGGGAACATCGCGCTCCGGCCCAATAAACTCGCCGATCTCTGCTGTATAACGGCGCGTAATCCGTTCCAGTTCGCCTTCACTCAACAAATGCGGCTCGCAGATCACGCCACCCTTGCCGCCGCCAAAAGGAATATTGACAACCGCGCATTTCCAAGTCATCCAGGCTGCCAAAGCCCGAACTTCATCCAGCGAAACATCCGGCGCAAACCGAATACCGCCCTTGGCCGGCCCCCTGGCAATCGAATGCTGCACCCGATAGCCGGTGAAAACCTCAATGCGCCCGTCATCCAGCATCACCGGAATATTAACGGTAAGCTCCATGGTTGGCTGCCGCAATACTTTGCGCATTCCGTCATCTAACCGAAGAAGCTCAGCCGCTTCATCAAACCGGTGAGACGCCGATTCCCACGGGTTCACCTCCAGATCGACAGACGTGGTCGCTTCCACTAACATGTCGTGCGTTTCTCCATAGTAAAGAACATGGACGTGCGTACATTTCCGGTCTTTACTACATGGAAAAACCTTTGTACACAGGAGCCATTCCTAAGGTGTCATGGAGGGGGCATCACTTGCAAGTCCCTCGCAACAAAGTGAACAAAGTCCGGCCCAATCTCGTCTAACAAATGACCTCAAACGAGACAACGCTATGACCCCAGATGAACGCAAGATGCTCAGCGACTTAGCTGATAAAGTCGCACAAACCCCTGCGCCTCCAAGAGATCCGGATGCAGAAGATTTTATTCGCACGCGGATCGGCAACCGTCCCGACGCGCTTTATTTGATGACTCAAACAGTTCTGGTTCAGAACCTCGCTCTGCAGCAAGCTCAACAGCAGATTCAAGCCTTGCAGCGCGGAGGCGGGTCAAGCAGCGCCAGTTCTGGATCATTCCTGGGGCAAGGCGGGTCCTCCTCGGGTTCCAGCTTTTCACAATCTTCAGGGCAGGGGCAGTATTCCGCTCCGCCGCAGTACTCTTCGCAGCCGCAATATGCCCAAGCGAGCACTCCGAGCCCTGCTGCCGGCGCAGCGCCTAGTTTTCTAAGGGGTGCGGCTCAAACTGCTGCCGGTGTTGCTGCAGGCGCTCTCGCCTTTGAAGGAATACGATCACTCTTCTCTCACCCCGGCTATGGCTTGGGCAGCACTGGCTTTGGTGGCGGATATGGTTTAGGAGGCGGAGCGCCGGTTGAGGAAACTGTCGTTAATAACTACTACGACAATGCTGGTGGCGGCAATGATGCCGGCAACTTCGATCTGCGCGACAACCGGGATAACTTCTCTGATGCCGGTCAATTGGATAATGCGGATTACACCGACAACTCATCCGATTTAGGTTCATCGGACTTTGGCGGCTTTGACGACGGAGGCGATAATTTCTCTTAGGTAGTACTGGGGAGCGCTAGTAGTCCGCTCGTATAGTCAGCGCTCCCTGAATCTGAAGCTGCCGGTCAAGGTAATACTGGCGGCTATCCGAAATCACCTTACGAGCTTCGCGCGGCCCTGCCCAGCCATCGATCACGGTCTTGCATCCTTGCAACTCTTTGTAAATGGCAAAGAAGTGCTCGATCTCCCGCAGTGTGTGCGGAAATACCTGGTCCAGTGTATGAATACTATCGTACCGGGGATTGTTGTTTGGCACTGCCAATACTTTTTTGTCAGCTTCCTTCTGGTCCACCATGTGCAGAACACCTACCGGACGCGTTTCCATTAGGCATCCCGTGAAGCTCGGTTCAGTGACCAGTACAAGAATGTCCAGCGGGTCGCCATCTTCCGCCAGGGTGCCGGGAATAAAACCGTAATCACCGGGATAATGCAAGGGAGAATACAATGACCGATCCAGCCGGAAAATTCCTAGCTCGCCATCATACTCGTATTTATTCGAGGAGTTTTTAGGAATTTCTATAATGACCCGAACAACCTCGGGTGTATCCGGACCTGGATCTAAATCGTACAGCTTCACGGGTTCAATGTAGCAAAGAAACAGCCATTCTGGAATGCCCTTATGCGAAACTCGGAAATCATGTCTGCCAAAATTCGCTGGGGAATTCTCGGAGTTGCCGCGATTGCCACGAAAAAGGTCATCCCCGGCATGCAAAAAAGCGGCTCTCTGGAGGTGGCGGCCATTGCTTCGCGGGAGATTGCCCGCGCCCGCAGTGCCGCGGAACAGGCAGGCATTCCCAAGGCTTACGGCTCCTATGAGGACCTTTTAGCTGATCCCGAAATCGACGTCATCTATAATCCATTACCCAACCACCTTCACGTGCCTTGGTCAATCAAAGCGGCGGAAGCGGGCAAGCATGTTCTTTGCGAAAAGCCCATTGCTCTCAGCACGGCCGAAACACAGCAACTCATCGAAGCGCGGGACCGTACCGGCGTCAAAATTGGCGAAGCCTTCATGGTTCGCACTCATCCGCAGTGGCTCCGCGCTCGTGAACTGGTGGGGGTCGGCGAAATCGGAGACCCACGGCTCATCATGAGCGCCTTCAGCTACTTCAACACTGATCCCAACAATATCCGCAATAAACCTGATATCGGCGGCGGAGCCATCATGGACATCGGCTGTTATCCCATTACCATGTCCCGCTGGTTTTTTAATCGCGAACCGTCCCGTGCCTTAGCCGTGATTGAACGCGACCCGGCTATGGGTACTGACCGGCTCAGTTCGGCCTTACTCGACTTCGCTCCCGGACAGGCTGTTTTCTCCTGCAGCACCCAACTGGTCCCTTATCAGAGTTTCCAGATATTCGGGACAAAAGGGCGAGTAGATGTTCATTGGCCCTTCAACACCCCGCCCGACCAGCCCGCCTATCTCCGCATCGATCACGGATCAAAGCCCATTGCAGGAATAAGCGAACGCACGGAAGAACTTCCCGCGCAGGATCAGTACACTACTCAAGCTGAAGCCTTTTCCGCCGCTGTTAGAGGCGAACGCGATGTGCCCGTTTCGCTGGAAGACGCCTGGGCAAACATGGCTGTCATTGAAGCTCTCTTCCGCTCCGCTCAAACCGGAAATTGGGAAATCCCTGCGACCTTGTCGTCCTAAAAATCGAGACCGGTCCAAAGATCAGTCATCTCTAACGCAAAGTCCGCAACTGGACCCGTGCCGTGGACAATTTCTGGATTGTCGAGGACCACAGCCGTCCCAGAAGGGTCCGAGTACACCAGCACTTGCCGCGTCTCCGGATCAATCAACCAGACGAGTGCCACCCCTAAACGCCCATAAGCCCTCATCTTCTCCTGCAAGTCGGAAAGCCGGAAAGCCGGTTGTTCCGCGATTTAGGCTCGATAACAAAATCCGGAACCAACTGCGGAAGAAGTCAGTTCTAGCTTCCCTTCTTCGCGTACTCCGAGTAAAGATCATCCAACTTCTTCTTCGGCATATCGCCAGGATAAATAATCACCCGATAGCGGAACCGCAAGGCATCTCCCGTCTTTATGGTGTAGCCGCCCTGGGCCTCCGTCTTCGGCTCAAAATCCTTTAATCCAAACGGATTCACCGCAAACAAGCCATAAGCGCGGGAGTGCCACCTTTCCGGATGGTTGTAATTTCCAGGATGGTCAAAAATGGCAATCCCGACCTTTTGCCCTTCCACCGTACCGTCATAATCCACCCAGTTGGCAGGCTTGCCCCAAACTTTCTTCTCAGTCTCCGCGCCCTCCGAGTTGGTCATTAAACCGCCATTTTTCTCCGTCATGCTGTCCGCGATGCGAATTGCGAAGAAGCCCTCCTTGGTATCAGCAAACTGGGCCGTCTTTTTAGCGGTTAAGGTGAAATCGACGTCGAAAATCCGCTCGTCTTCCGGGTCCGCATAAAACGTCATCGTGCGCTTTTCTTCCAGAATGAGAGCGCCATCCGGCCCCGCCCAGTCGAAAGCCGCCTCAATTTTGCCCGACTTTTTTCCTGACTTCACTTCATTGAGCTTGCGCAGAACCATCCTGCCGTTCTTTGCCGCATTGAAATTTTTAGGAGCATTGCTCTGATACTTAAATTCGTTTTCCCAAAAATTAAGACCATTAATCTCGCCATGCCCGATAAAAAGTCCCCGATGATGTTGATGATCCCGCGATTCGCCTTCCACGTTCTCCATCGGGTACTTGCGCGTGACAACCAGACCGCTAGCCGTCCGCAAAGGCGCGAGAAATGGTTTTGGATAATTCGCGCCGAAATAGAAATCCGAAAATGGCCGGCCATTGACGGTAATGGCAATATGGTCGGAACCTGCCTGCTGCATCTCAACCTGCGCGAATGCGGGAAGAACTCCGGCACTCAATACAAAAATCCCCGCCACCGTACTCAACTTGCCCATAAACAACGAGTGCGCCATACTTTTACTCGTTCCAGATCATACCAGGAGCGGGACGTGACAAGGGCCAAACTCACTGCTGTCTGTACGCTCTTGGGCTATCATAAAGGTCGTCAGCGGCTAATGGAGGAGATGCAATGGGTCCTATAGGTATGCAGGAAATGATCGCGCTGTTTGTGATCGCGCTCTTGCTCTTCGGTCCTAAGAAATTGCCTGAGCTAGGGCGTACATTGGGTAAGGCTCTCACGGAGTTTCGCCGGGCGAAGAACGAGCTGAAAACGACATTTGAATCCCACATGCAGGAACTGGAGAGAGAAACCCGGCTTGACTCCTCTTCTTCCAGCCATACTTCCGCTTCTTATACATATCCGTATGACGATTACGGCCGCTACGACGGAAGCGACGCTTCTTCCACATCTCGGGAGCCGAGCGAGGAACAGAAAGCAGCGATAGAAGCAAATGCCAACACTGCTGACCCCGCCTCCTATGGTCTAAAGCCAGACGAGCCTGCCCCTTCGGCAACTCCAGTAGCGGGAACCATTCCGCGAAATAACGGTGTTCACCCGGTTACGACAGCTACGGAGGGGGATCACCGGGCCTGAGTTCTAATGGCTGACAAATGGGAAGAGGGAAAAAGCTCTGGCAGCAGTTCCCTATCTGCAAATCAGTTTAATGGAGATGCGCCAGCCTCTGATGGGCTTCCGGAAGCTGGTGTTGAGGCTGCCTCCACTTACAGCAGCGGATCGGAACCTTATGGTGAAGCCCTTGGGACACCCGCGCCAACAGTAGCAACAACTCCTGTCGTTGAGAAAACAGCCGAAGTCATACCTGCGACGAACGCCCAAACTGCGCCGGCCGGAACTCCCCCGCCTCCCCCTCCGCCACCATCGTCGGATGACGAGGATGACGAGGATGACGAACCGGAAGAGCAAGGCATGCTCCGGATGTCCTTCATGGAACACCTGGAGGAGTTGCGGACTCGCTTAATTCGGGCCATTCTCGGACTGGCTGTCGCCTTCCTTGCCACCATGTTCTTCTCAAAAGAACTCTGGCGAATCGTCTCTGAACCTGCTGTTGCCGCACTAAAGCACCTCGGAATTAATCCGCCTCAACTGGTTGCCATTACGCCGACCGAGCAGTTCAACATTATTTGGTTAAAAATGCCGCTGCTTGTATCGGTCTTCGTGGGCTCGCCGTGGGTTCTTTATCAAGTGTGGGTTTTCATCTCGCCCGGACTATATAAACGCGAAAGACGTTGGGCCGTACCCTTCATCTTATGTACCGCCGGGCTCTTCATCGCTGGTGGCTGTTTTGCCTACTTCGTTGCTTTCCGTTACGGACTTGAGTTCCTGCTTGGCATCGGGCGTGACATTAACGTTGCGCCCATGGTTTCCATCAGCGAGTATTTTGATCTGTTCGTTAATGTCACACTCGGCATCGGTCTCGTTTTTGAAATGCCGGTGATCATT
>JBJMGL010000405.1:0-10567 GCA_045807985.1 Bryobacteraceae bacterium | reverse complement strand
GCGCTTGCAGCATCTAGCAACGGCGGCGGCGTTGAATGTAGTACGGGTCGGAGCTTGGCTATTAGAAAACGTGCGTGCCAAGACGCGTCGCTCGACTTTTGCTGCCTTGAACCCCCAACTGGCCTCCCCAGCAACTTGATGGAATTTACCAGCAGTATCAAGACTGGGGTTAACTTAGCGCTTATGAGAGAACGGGCCTTAGCGAGAGGCCAGTTTCAGCCTGGAACTGCCCGTGCCAATGTGGATATGCGGAGCCGTAGCAGCCCCGGCAACGGCCGAGCGAAAGGCCAGGTAAGGAATGTGGAGTTTTTCGAGCAGTTGCCGCAGCCAAAGTCCTTCCGATGTTTCCGGATTCAAAGCTACATCAACGCGGTTGCGATGATCGAGACCCATCGCCTGATGCACAAGCGTCTGTCCCAGCGCGCTGATCGGCAAGGCCTGGCCAAAGCGCTTTTGAAACTGCGAGGAGATTGTCGTTAAGTCCGCCGTGCCGAACAAGCCGTTTCCGTCATAGCGGATCATGGCATCTTTCAAACTGCCGCTGAGTTGCCCGGCGCGTTCCAACTGCTTTTCCATCTCAGCCATTTGCTTCAGGTCCGCCAGCAGCTTTACGCGATTTTGAGCAAGCGAAAGAACCCGTTTCCGCGATTCCAGCTCCTCCGATAAAGAGTCAAACTCTGAACGGGCAATAACGCCGGTGTCCAACAGTTTGCGGCGATCTTCCACGATCACGCTTTCCCGGTCAACCCGCCGTTGGGCCGCTTCAAGCATTTGCTTGGCCTGATCTGTTGTGAAATCCGCAACCGGTATGGAACTGTAGAGTGTTTCGGCGAGGGTTACCTCGTCCCCAACGTCATCCAGTTGCAGTTGAGCCTGCGCCAGTCGAGACTTAGGCAGAGTACCCTGAGCGATCAACTGCTTGACCCGGTCCAGCTCTTGTTGGGCACGCTGGAGGCGACTGTGGGCTAAAGTGCTGTATTTGACTACGGACAGATCTGTTGCGTTGAGATGCCGGACGGCAAACCCCCAATTGCCTGCCCAGAGGAACAGCAAACTGCCTGCCCATCCGGCCAGACGTTTACGCATCTATTGTCAGTGTAGTACGCTAGGCACAGGAGACAGTTTAGACGAGCTCAATATCCAATTCTGCCCAGAGGCAACCGGCGGACGCGCTCGGAACACTTCCGAATTGGCGCGTAGCCGCGAATGCTGCTGAGTCTAAAAAGGCATCCGATATTCGCGTTCTTGACCTACGCCGGATCACGTCCTTTACCGACTACTTCTTGATTTGCTCCGCGTCGAACCCCCGGCAAGGGCATGCTGTTTGTGATGAGGTTGAGAAGCAACTGAAGGAAACCGGCGAACGCCCTGTCAGTATTGAAGGGTATGACCAAGCTGATTGGATTCTGATGGATTACGGCGATTTTCTGGTCCACATTTTTTCGGAAAACGCCCGTAAGTACTATGATCTTGAGCGCTTATGGCGCGGCGCGGAGACGGTTGATCTCTCTCCTGTTACGTCTCCGGAGTAGTACTAATTCATATAAGTTTTGGGCGTGAGTGAGATAGCCCTGCTACAGCCATCACTTTATAATTAAAAGGGTACTTGCAGTTATTTACGCTGTTCTGCAAGACTTGTATCCATTTGACTGGTGATAGATGAATCATCTCGGAACACTTACACCGCGTCATTTTCAAGTTCTGCACGCGCTGGTTCAGAACTACATCGAAACGGGTGAGCCTGTCGCGTCTCGCGCCATTGCCCGCAAGTACCCAATGAGCGCGGCGTCTATTCGGAATATGATGGCTGATCTGCTGGATGAAGGGTACTTGTCTCAGCCACATACTTCCGCAGGCCGCGTGCCTACGGAACGTGCTTACCAAAGCTATGTGAAAACGCTGTTTGACAACCGGATTGTAAAGGCTGAACTGGACCGCTTGCAGAGGGAAATCCGGCGGGAGGGCACGGTGGAAGGACGGATTGAGCGTTCCTCGAAGCTGTTGACGGAAATCACCAGGAACTTTGGAATCGCGGCGGCTATCCCGACAGAAAATCAGACTTTGGATCAAGTAGAGTTACTGGCGCTGCCTGACCGTCGCGTGCTGATGGTGGTCATTACTCGTGACCGGATGGTCCGGAATAAGGTTATCACCATTGATGATCCTATGGCCCAAGATGAGTTGAATTCCATCCGGAATTACATCAATTACAACTTCAGCGGCTGGGTTTTGCCCAGTATTCATCGAGAGTTGAAGCGGCGGCTTGAACTGGAGAGCGCGGCGTATGATGCGATTCTGAGGCGGGTCAGCCTGTTTCACTCCCAAGGCTTGCTGGATCTTGGTTTAACGCCGGAGGTGCATTTTGATGGCGCGGTGAATTTAATCGGCTTGGATCTGCATTTAACTCGGGAACGAGTGCGCGAGTTGTTTCGGGCGCTGGAAGAGAAAAAGCGTATTTTGCAATTGCTGGAACGTTTCCTGGAGCAGCGTGAAGGCGAGTTGTCGGTTCAGGTTGGATTATCCGATGTTCACCCTAGCATGGGGGAATTGTCCTTGATTGGCGTTCGGCTTGGCCTGCCAAATGGACTGGAAGCGCATGTTGCTGTTTTGGGCCCCATGAGAATGAACTACAGCCGGGCGCTTTCCGCCGTTTTGCACGTGGGGCAAGCGTTCAAGACGGCAACTTCGTAACGGACGCTTTGCTCATCCCGCTATTCAACGGGTAAACTCTTCCGAAATCTCCGGCAGTTTGCGTCATTACTGCTTTTAATGCTCTAATAGAAGTGTTGCGTTGAAGTGAAAAGTGGGCGAAAGCCCACTTTTTTGTTGCGCTTTAGTGAAAATGCCAGCTGTAGAAAATAAGGAGCTGATGGAAAAGCTCACCGAGATAGGCGAACACGCGGCCAGGAACACAGGTGTCGAGGTTGCGGAAATACAGCTTCGTGGTGCCGGCAAATCACGACTTTTGCGCGTTTATATCGATAAACCTGGCGGAGTGACACATGGCGATTGCGAAGCTATCTCCCAGAAGATAAGCCAGTTGCTCGATGAGCAGGACATTATGCCGGAGGAGAGCTACACCCTGGAGGTCAGTTCCTTGGGGCTTGAGCGTAAATTGTCCAGTCAGCGGGATTTTGAGCGCGTTATGGGGCAAAAAGTCTCGTTAACTTTCCGGGAGGCAAACGAAGGCAGCAAGCACCTGGAAGGCAAATTGCTCCACGTTGGCGGCAACAAACTGCAAATTGAACTCCGTATGGGCGAAGTACGGGAAGTTTTGCTGGAGCAACTGCAAAAGGCGAAGCTGAAGTTTGAGCCGTAGTTTTACAGTTTTCACGCAACAGTTTGACTCGAATCGAATTGGCAGAGGTTTTACTTGGCTTCTATTTATCAGTCCATTGAAATATTGAGTAAGGAAAAGGGAATCGATCCGCAAATTGTTCTGGATGCGGTGAAAGACGCCATGCTGGCGGCGGCCCGCAAACATTACCGCGCGCCGGAAGAGTTGATAGCCGATTTGGACGAGAACACGGGCAATATTCAGATTTATAGCGTAAAGCAGGTTGTGGATACGGTAGATGATCCGTATAGGCAGATCAGCTTGCCTGCCGCCAAAAAGATCAACGGGAAAGCAGAGGTAGGCACGGAAATCCGGGAGCCTAAGCCGACCGAGTCCTTGGGCCGCATTTCCGCCCAAACCGCCAAGCAAGTTATCCTGCAAAAAGTTCGCGAAGCCGAGCGTGACAGCGTTTTTTCCGAGTTTCAAGGCCGCTATGGCGAGCTTGTCAATTGCACGATCAAGCGCATGGAAGGGCAGGATTACACGGTGGACATGGGAAAAACAGAAGCGCGCCTGCCCAAGAAGGAGCAGTCTCGCGTGGAAAGCTTTAGCGTGGGAGACCGTGTGCGCTGCGTCATTAAGGGAGTCGAGCGGGGAGGCAAGAATTCGGGAGTGATTGTTTCCCGTGCCGCGCCGGAGCTTGTGATACGGCTGTTCGAGCAGGAAGTGCCGGAAATCTACGACAACACCGTATCGATTAAGGCATGCGCGCGCGAGGCGGGCGAACGCACGAAGATTGCCGTATTCAGCCGCGACCGCGATGTGGATAGCGTGGGCGCTTGCGTCGGCATGAAGGGCATGCGCGTACAGTCCATTATTCGTGAATTGCGCGGCGAAAAGATTGATATTATCGAGTACTCGGAAGATCCGACGCAATATGTAATCAAGGCTCTGAGTCCAGCCAAGATTTCCCGTGTCACGATTCTTGATCTAGCCGACAAACACCTTGAAGTTGTGGTGGAAGATTCGCAGCTCTCGCTCGCCATTGGCAAGCGCGGCCAGAATGTCAGGCTTGCGGCGAAGTTGATGGGCTGGAAGATCGATATCAAGAGCGAAGAAGAAAAACGGCGTGAGATGGAGGTCCGCATGGCGGATCTGGTAATATCGGGTGCGCCTGTTTCCGTGCTTCTGGACCATGGTTTGGATGAAGAGGTAATCGAGAAGCTGGTTGCGGCGGATATCGGCACAGTGGAGCGGCTAGGCGCGATGACTCCGGAAGAATTTCAATCGATTCCCGGCATTGATGAAAACGTTGTAGGCCAGATTCAATCCGCAGTTGTCTCGTACTACGGCCAGTATGACGAGGGGCAGAATAATGACGGGCAAACTCAGAGTGCTGGCGGACAAAGCGAGGATGACGAGAGAAACGACCAAGCGCCTGCCGACGCGGAAAGCATTGAATCTACAATAGATGCAACTTCGGGAGACGTTGAGGAATCGAATGGGTCGAGCGAAGCTTTCGAGAATATCCAAACGGGTATTCTGGAGCATGATATAGCCCGGCACGAACCCGTCGCTGCCGACGAGACCGAAGGCTACGAAGTGATTGACCTTGGTCGCGTGGAGGGTCTGTCCGGCGCGCCATCGACGTTGCGCAATTTGGTCAGTTCAGATGACGCTTCCGAAACGGAAGAATCTGGTAGTATCGAATAATTGGGTCCATTTGCCATTTACTACTGTTTGTTGAAGGAGTTTTATAGCAGTCTCTTCTATGAAGAAAATTAGAATTAATGAGCTGGCGCGGGAGTTAGAGGTTAAGCCGGGCGTTATCATCGATCTGCTGCCTGAATTGGGCGTGCAGGAGAAGAAAACGCACTCCAGCTCAGTTGATGAAGAGGTTGCTATTGCTTTGCGTGATCGCTTAGTGGAGACGGGTGTCATTCAACCGTACTCTCAACGATCGAACGGGTTTTCTCATGATGAGGAACACGAGAATAGCAGCGAATCCCTTCCGCAAAGTCCCGAGCCGCCAGCAAAGATCGTTTCGCAGCCTGAAGCGCAGCAACGGCCGGAACCACCCGTTACAGAAGCTGCTAAGCCAACAGCTCCGGCACCTGCGGCAACGACGCCGGTAGTTCCCCGGTTTCCACTACGTCCGCCAACACGTGATATACGCCCCCCTTCTCCGCCAGCAATGCCTTTGATTCCTGCGACGCCGCAAACACGCGCAACAACGCCGCCAGCGATCCAGCCTTCGGCTTCCCCGGAGAACGTCGGCGCGGCGACTCCCGCGCAGGCAACTCCGGCTCCGGCTGAACCAACTCCAGGAATTCCTGGCGAACCGGAACGACCGGCACCCCGATTTCAGCCTTTGCGCCCGCCATTAGGGGCATCTGCCCAGCATGTGGCTTCTTCTCCTGGCAGTTCTCCCGCTCATCGTACGATCGTTGTGCCGGCAAGGCCGTTGCCGCAAGCACCCGCTCGACCTTCTCCGACAGCGCCTTCGCTCCCCCCCGCGCCTGCAGGACCACGGCAACCGTTGCCGCCGAGTGTGCCACAGGAGCGTGTAGCGCCGGGAACTCCAGCAGCTCTAGCGCGGCCCGTTATAACCGCTAGCCCTTCCATGCCTGCGAGGCCCACTGTGTCAACTAGCCCAGCGGCTCCACGACCCTCAGCAGCGCCCGGCATCCCGCCCCCGCCAGCAGTTCCCAGACCTCCGCAACCGCCAACACATGTGGTGGTGCCTGGAAGCGCGGCTGGAACAGCTCCGGGAGCGCCCATTCCCCCGCGGCCCGCGCCACCCCGCCCATCTCTCACGCCGGGTGCGCCCATAGCGCCACGCCCTTCAACGCCACGTCCGTCGTTAGCAGGACAGCCTGCCGCCCGGCCCGTGGTGCCGCCACGGCCCGATATGGTCCAGCGGTTAAGACAGCAGACGCAGGTACGTCCTCCTTCAGGCCCGCCAGCGCCGGTTACTCCGAGACCGGGGGCTCCAGCGCGTTCTCCTGCTCCCGGGCAGCCAATCTTTAGAGCTCCGGTTCGTCCTGGCCCGCCGACAATGCGTGGGCCGGGAGGGCCGGGAATGCCCAGTCAGCCTGCTGGTCCGCGCCGTCCGGGGATGCGGCCCATGCATCCAACCACGCTTCGGCCTGAATCGGCGACGCCAATGCCTGTTGAGCAGCAAAGGCGCCATCAAGCGAGACCCGCTGGCCGTCCTGATGCGCGGAAGCGAAGGGAACAAGAGGGTAATCTTCGCGAACGTATTTCAAAACGTCCGGCAGTTGTTGAGCTGCCCCCGATTGACCGGGAAATCACTGTTGCCGAAGGGATTACGGTGAAGGAGCTATCAGAGAAGCTCGGCGTTAAAGCGAATCTGGTCATTAAGAAGCTGGTTGAGCGGAAAATTTTTGCAACGATCAACCAGACGCTCGACGCAAAGCTGGCGGAGGAGCTGGCGCGTGATTTTGGCGCTTCCACGAATCAGGTCAGTTACGAGGAAGAGTCAACGCAGGATGTTGAGTTAGCGGAAGATACGAAGGATCTTGTCCGGCGGGCTCCAGTTGTCACCATCATGGGACACGTGGATCATGGCAAAACTTCGCTGCTCGATGCCATTCGTCAGACGAATGTAGCGGGCCGCGAAGCTGGCGGCATTACCCAGCACATTGGCGCTTATTACATTGAGAAGAACAATCGTAAGATCGTTTTTATCGACACGCCGGGACACCAGGCGTTTACCCGCATGCGCGCTCGCGGCGCGAAGGTTACAGACATTGTTGTTCTCGTTGTTTCGGCGGACGACGGCGTTATGCCGCAAACGCTGGAGGCGATTGATCATGCCCGGGCGGCCAGCGTCCCGATTGTTGTTGCCATTAACAAGATCGATAAACCCGATGCTCAGCCTGAGCGCGTGAAGCAGCAATTAGCTGATCGCGGCCTCCTGGCGGAAGATTGGGGCGGCGATGTGGTTATGGTTCCTGTTTCGGCCAAGAAGGGCCAGAATCTTGACCTGTTGCTGGAAATGATTCTGCTGGTGGCCGATATACAGGATCTTAAGGCGAATCCGAGCCGTCCGGCGCTTGGTACCGTGCTTGAAGCCAAACTGGATAAGGGGCGCGGTCCGGTTGCCACCATGCTGGTCCGAAACGGAACTTTCCGGGTTGGCGATTTCTTTATCTGCGGCGCTCTCTTTAGCAAAGTACGTGCAATGTTCGATGATCGCGGCAACTCGGTAAAAGAAGCCGAGCCGTCCATGCCGGTTGAGGTGATCGGTCTTGAGAGCCTTCCGGAAGTGGGCGACAGCTTCCAGGTTGTTTCCGATACATCCAAAGCCAAGCAGATTGTTATTTACCGCGAAGCGAAAGCGCGTGATGCCGCCATGGCGAAGGGCGCGCGTGTTGCCACTCTGGCTTCCTTGAACCAGCAGTTTAAGGAAGGAGAGCTGAAAGACCTTAATCTGATCATTAAGGCTGATGTGGGCGGCACGGCCGAAGTGCTTTCCGATACATTGCAGCAGCTTTCGAATGAAAAGATTCGTGTTCGAGTTCTGCGTACGGGAGTCGGCGCGATCACGGAAGATGACGTGTTGCTTGCTTCTGCTTCAGAGGCCCTGATTGTTGGCTTTAACGTGCGGCCGGAGCGGAATGCGGTAGCTACGGCTGAGCAGCAGAAGGTTGATATACGCCTCCATAGCATCATCTATGAGCTGATTGATGAAATTCAACTGGCGATGACCGGCCTGCTTGAACCGGTGTACAAAGAAGTGGTTCAGGGCCATGCCGAAGTACGTGAAACCTTCCGTATCAGTAAGGTCGGGACAATTGCCGGTTGCTTTGTAGCCGATGGTGTCGTGCGCCGCGATAGCCAAGTACGCGTTATGCGTGATGGCGAAGCGGTACATACGGGCCGTATCGAAGCGCTCAAGCGGTTCAAGAACGATGCCAGTGAAGTGAAGAACGGTTTGGAATGCGGTATTTCGCTGTCAAACTTTAATAATGTTCAAGTCGGCGATACGCTCGAATTTTTTACCACGGAAAAAATTGCTCCACAGTTACCGGTTGCGCAATAGTTTCGGGCCTGACCGGTTCGAAGCCTTGCGCATCCGCGCACTACATTCCCGTCATCAGAATTCATGCCTGTTATCGGCGTTTTGACGCTTGAGATCCACGTTGAGTATTCGCATTCTTTAAAAGATAAGCGGCAAGTTGTAAAGAGCTTGAAAGACCGGTTGCGCGAACATTTTAATGTATCTGTGGCCGAAATTGACGGCCTGGACTCGTGGCAAAGCTCGGTTGTTGCCGTTGTTACGGTGGCGAATGACCGTATTTTCGCGGAAAAAGTGCTGCAAGGCGCGGAAACGCACGCGGCGGATTTATTGGGAGGTTCGCTTGCGGGGAGTGGGGTGGAGTGGCTGTAGGGCTTGGGAGGAAACCACGGCAAATAGTGGCTGCTGTGGGCAGATCATACACTGAGAGTAGAGGCCGAGATGGATACCCACCGAGCCGAGCGCGTCTCGGAAGCAATACGGGAAGAGTTGGGAGAGATTATCGCCTATGAGCTCTCCGATCCCCGCATAGGCGACGCCCTTGTCACAGAAGTTCTGGTTTCACCGGATAAGAAGCGTGCTCAAGTCCGGCTGCATTTCCCTACCGCCAGCCAGCCGCAACAGGAGACGATTCAAGCACTGAATGGAGCCAAACATTTCCTTCGCCGGAAATTGGCGGAGCGGCTGAATTTGTTCCGGGTACCGGATCTCCATTTTGAAGCTGACGTATCGACCGGGTCGTTTGACAGAATGGAGCATTTGCTGAAGCGCATACGGCGTGGGCGGCCACGCGACTAATCGTTACTGAAAGCAATCCCGGTTGATGTTATTTACAGTTCTGGCTGTACTTCTCTGTGGATCTATATGCGCCACGGCAGGTGTACACGACCGTCAAGAAGCTAAGCCTGCGCTCGTCAAGGTCCAGCGCTCAGTTGACGCCATGGGAACAACCTATACAATTGACGCTTATGGCACAAATGCGGGGTTGCTGGAATCTGCCACGGAAGGAGCTTTTGATGAGGTGCGGCGACTGGATCAAATGCTTTCGAACTACTTGGCAGATAGTGAACTCAGCAAAGTGAATCAACATGCATTTGGAGCTCCGGTTCGGGTCTCAAAAGAGTTCTTTCAGTTGCTTCAGGACTGCCTTGATTACAGCCGCAAAAGTGAAGGCGCATTCGATATTACGATTGGTCCGCTGATGAAAGTATGGGGATTTTACAGGGGTTCGGGACACTTACCGCATCGAGCCGAGATTCGCGCCGCCATGGACCATGTCGGTTACGAGCATGTGAAGCTCGATCCTACCAATTTGACAGTTCGGTTCAGTGAGCCAGGTATGAGCCTTGATCCGGGTGGAGTGGGAAAGGGCTACGCAGTGGACCGCATGGCGGCGGTTCTTCGTAACAGTGGAGTTAGTTCAGCGTTGATTTCAGGCGGCGGGAGCAGCATCTATGGAATAGGAGTTCCACCCACTGACCTAAGGGGCTGGCATGTCAGTATTCGTGATCCCAGAGACGATAGTAGGACAGCAGCTGAAATGTATTTAAAAGATAGTTCCGTTTCAACCTCCGGCAGTTATGAGAAGTTTTTTTGGGCTGAAGGTAAACTTTATAGTCACATCATGAATCCACGTACTGGCTATCCGTCAGAAGGGACCCTATCGGTTTCCGTGGTTAGTCCAAGAACTCTCGATAGTGAAGTCTGGGCAAAGCCGTATTACATATTGGGACGCGCTTGGACACAGCAGCACAAGCCTAAAGACTTTCGTGTTTTGATATGCGAAGACAAGCCGGGGGCTACATGCGAATGGCTTCGATAAACGGCAGATTTCTGGACGCGTGCCGCCGGCGTTCCACGGATTTCCGGCCTGTCTGGTTTATGCGGCAAGCCGGACGTTATCTCAAACCGTACCGTGACATTCGCAGCAAACATAGCATTCTTGAAATGTGCAAGAACGCGGAACTGGCAGCCGCGGTAACGCTGCAACCTGTCGAGATTCTGGACGTGGATGCGGCCATCATCTTTGCGGATCTCCTGCTTCCTGTGGAACCGATGGGCCTGAAACTCGAATACGTTTCCGGTGAAGGTCCGCTGATCGAGAATGCCATTACCGAGCCTGAGGACATTGATGATCTCTCGACGGAACGAACCGATGATCTTGGCTATGTAGGCGAGGCGATTAAAGTTGTTACTCGTGCTTTGGCGGGGCGCGTGCCTGTCATTGGCTTTGTGGGCGCGCCTTT
>JBJMGL010000404.1:0-4826 GCA_045807985.1 Bryobacteraceae bacterium | reverse complement strand
CAACCAACGATGCACACCGACGCGTTTCGAATCTTTTCCTGTCCCTCCTCGCCGATGGGTGAAAAAAGAACTTGCCGGGAGTAGCGGTCTTTTTGACCCGGATGCATATACAAAAATCGTAACAGCCGTTCTGTTGCTGGGAGTCATTGCTATCCGCGCTTTCGCGCAGCAGCCATCTCCGGTTCAGGACGCCTCGCGTTATGAGGGGCTTCGTATTGCAGCAATTGAGTTCCAACCGGCAGATCAGCCGCTTTCAAAAGTGGAACTCAGCAGGCAGTTGCCTTTTACCATTGGGTCCGAATTTCATGAAGAAGGATTGCGGCAAGCAATCCAAAACCTGTTTGCCAGCGGGCGATATGCTGACTTAGCGGTGGACGCCGCAGAAGTTGATGGAAAGCTGGTGCTGCGATTCCTGACGCGTCCTGCCTACTTCGTCGGGCGCGTTCTGATTTCAGGCGTGAAGGCGCCTCCCAGCGCCAGCCAGATGATTGATGCGGCCCGGCTCCGCTTGGGAACCAATTATGCCGACTCCCAACGGGTTCAGGCCATGGAATCCATCAGGGATCTGCTCCGGCAAAACGGTTTTTACCGGGCCCAGGTCCGTTCGGGCGTTGAGTACAACGAAAGGCAGCAGCAGGCCAATATCAGATTCGAGATCGAATCGGACGACCGCGCGCGCTTTGAGCAGCCGGCCATCACAGGTAATGCTGAACAGTTGGATAGCAAAATTATTCGAGCGACACACTGGAAAAGATTGTACGGTCTGCTGGGATGGCAGCAAGTCACCCAGTTGCGCGTGCGTCAGGGGGTTGACAACGTGCGCGAATACTACGAAAAGCATAACTTCTTTGACTCACGAGTTACATTGACCCGGCTTGAGTATGCCGAGGCTACCAACACATTAAAACCCACTTTGGATGTACGGGTGGGACCGAAAGTGATCATTCGCACAGTCGGGGCGAACATCAGCAGCGGCAAACTCAAACAGCTGGTACCGCTCTTTCAGGAACACGCAATAGATCCTGACCTTTTGCTGGAGGGCCAGCGCAACATTCAGCAGTATCTGTTTTCAGAAGGTTACTTTGAGGCAAAGGTAGCCTATGAGGTGACAAAGAAAACTGCGCCGCAGCAGGTTGTTACTTATTCTGTGATTCGAGGTAATCACCATCGATTCGTCTCGCTGCAAATCTCGGGCAATCGCTACTTCACGACCCAAACAATTCGAGAGCGGCTTTTCATCGAACCGGCTTCATTCCCCCGCTTCCCCTCTGGGCGGTTTAGCGAAGCGTACCTGCGGCAGGACCTGCAGGCGATCCGTAATCTGTACCAATCCAATGGATTTCGAGACGTAAACGTCTTGTCCCGAAGCGAGGACAATTACCGTGGCAAAAGTCATCGTCTCGCTCTTTTTATTGAAATTAATGAAGGCCCGCAATGGCTAGTTTCTGATCTTGTTATCGAGGGGGCGAGGGAGGGCGATCTCCCTGTTCTGCGTTCCCGGCTTGCTTCTTTCGCGGGACAACCCTTTAGCGAGGCCAACGTCGCCACTGATCGCGAGAATTTGCTGAATCACTATTACGGCCTTGGTTATTTAAATGCCTCGTTCGACTACTCCGCTGTTCCCGCCCAGGTTCCAAATCATGTCCATCTCCGTTATATTTTGCATCCGGGTAATCAACGCTATGTTCGAAATATCTTTATTAGCGGACTGGAAACGACAAAATCAAGGCTGGTAACAAACCGCATTGAGCTGAAGCAAGGTGAGCCTTTGTCACTTCCGCAACAAACAGACAGCCAGCGCCGTCTTTATGATTTAGGCATCTTCGCCCGCGTGAACACGGCGGTACAGAATCCCCAGGGGGACGAGGAGTTCAAGAATGTGCTGTACGACATGGAAGAGGCCCGTCACTATTCGCTGAACGTCGGAGTGGGCGCGCAAATTGCCCGCATTGGAGGCGGCGTTACTACTTTGGATAATCCCGCGGGAACCACCGGTTTTGCGCCCCGCTTTGCGTTCGGCATCACCCGGCTGAACTTTTTAGGTCTTGGACAAACAATTGGTCTACAGAGTGCTTTGTCAACTATCGAACAGCGTGTCGCCTTAACCTATTTCATCCCGCATTTTGTCTCGCGCGAGAACCTGAGCCTTTCGATCACCACGCTGCTCGATAATTCAAGCGATGTTCGCACCTTTACAGCGAACCGCCGGGAGGCTTCGATTCAACTGGGCCAAAGGCTTTCACGGGCCTACACCATCCAAGGCCGGCTCGTCTTTCGCAATGTGACTTTGTCGAATCTAAAAATCAATTTACTGCTGGTACCTTTACTTTCTCAGCCGGAAACTGTTGGCATGACCGAGTTCGCGGTCATTGCAGATAAACGCGACGACCCCACTGACGCACACCACGGGATTTATACGACACTTAACCTCAGCTATGCTCCCGGTTTGCTTGGCTCGCAAAGTCACTTTGCTCGCGGGCAGTTTAGAAACTCCACTTATCATGCTTTAGGCCGTGATTGGGTGTTTGCGCGTAGCACGCAATTCGGATTGATCAGCCGGCTTGGCGGCCGTCCCGACATTCCTCTGGCAGAGCGCCTCTACTCGGGCGGATCTACTTCGATCCGCGCCTTTCCGGATTTCCAGGCTGGGCCGCGTGACTTGACAACGGGATTTCCTTTGGGTGGGAACGTACTGTTCACAAATACTCTGGAACTGCGTTTTCCTCTTTATGGGGACAATCTGGCGATGGTTCTATTTCATGATGCCGGAAATGTCTATCGCAACTTAAACAACTTTAGCCTCCGCTTTCGCCAGCGTGACCTTCGGGATTTCAGCTACACTGTACAATCCGCTGGTCTCGGTTTGCGCTATCGTACGCCGATTGGACCGCTCCGGCTAGACTTTTCTTTCAGCCCCAATGCACCGCGGTTTTTCGGATTAAAAGGAACACAGCAAGACTACATCAACGGAACAGCTATCCCTACGGTGCAGAAAATCAATGCATTTCAGTTCCATTTCTCACTAGGGCAGGCTTTCTGATGTATCGCTTTTGGACGCTATTCCTGATGGGCTTCGTTTTGAAAGCTGAAATTATTGACCGGATTGCCATCGTTGTGGACCAGCAAGTAATTACCGAATCTCAAATCAACGAAGAGGTCCGGGTGACCGCATTGCTCAATCGCCAGCCCGTTCAGGCAAGGGAAGAGGACCGCCGTTCCGCCGCAGACCGGCTTGTTCAACAATTGCTTGTAAAGCGTGAAATGGATCTGGGAAACTACCCCGCGCCCACGGCGGAAGATGTAGGCAAATATTACGATCAACTGAGCCAGGCTTTTGGAGGGGTGGAGGGCTTTCGCCGCGCCCTTGCCGATTACCGGCTGACAGGTGAAACACTGAAGAGGCATCTGGCTCTTCAATTGACTGCTTTGCGCTTTATCGAGTACCGGTTCCGTCCGGATTTCAACGTTTCAGAAGAAGAGATTGCCGCCTACCGCAAAAGCCACCCGGCTTTAACTGCTGCCGAGTCATCTCATGATGCTGTTCGCGAAGCGCTGATCGAGGAACGTACCGATCAGATTCTTGCTGCGTGGCTGGAAGAAAGCCGCAAACAGGCGAACATTGTTTTTATGGATCAGGCACTTCAATGATGCGTGCATCACCAAAAAAACGAGCTGTTTTTTATACCGCAGTTGTTTTGTCAATGGGCGCTTCTTTCGTCTTGTACCTGCTGCAATCCAACTGGCTCAAGGACAATATCCGGCATCGAATCATAACTGCCGTTCAAAGCGCGACGGGCGGCCAGGTAGAACTCAGAGCTTTTCGGTTTCATTGGCATCTACTTACTGCTGAAATAGATGGATTCATTGTTCATGGAACGGAATCCGGCCAAGATGCGCCTCTCTTTCGGGCGGATTCCGTGCGAGCGCGGCTGCAAATTGCGTCTTTGCTGAGGCGTGACGTCCGCGTTGCCTCACTGACGGTCGAGGCTCCTCAATTGCATTTGCTGCTCCGGGCGGATGGAACAACAAACATCCCTGGCCCTTCACGAGTAAATCCCCATCAGGTAACGGAGCAGTTGCTGCGGTTGAAATTGCAGCAAGTTCGCTTGAACAGCGGTCTGATTCAGATCAACGATCAACGTATCCCCCTTGATTTAACGGCCCGTGACATTGCTCTTGCCCTTCTCTATAACGGTGCTGGCCCTTATTACGCGCTTCAGTTCGCTTCGCCGGCAATGGATGTTCGTTGGGCGAAGGTGCGGGAAATGGCGGGAAGCGTTCAGGTCGCAGCGCAGCTTGCGCAAGATCAATTGATACTGACAAAAACCGTTCTTCGCTCAGGGGATTCCCAAATCGAGCTGAACGGCAGCTTGCATCATTTCGCTCAGCCAGTCATCAGATGGAATGTTCAATCGCGATTAGCCGTTTCCCAACTTGCTGCGGCGCTGCATATTGAGGATTTAAGAGGCGGCACGGTCAACATCAACGGTTCAGGCTATCGGGATCTTCACACGCCGTTTTCCTTTTCGGGCGAGATGAACGGTCAGCACTTGTCTTATTTTGCTCGCAAGCTTCTGTTAAAAGACTTAAGGCTTAAGTCAAAGCTGATCGTTGATAAGGACGTTGTGCGCCTTCCCGATCTCGATGTGGCTGGCCCGAATGTCCAATGGAAAGGCAAGGCGGAGCTGACAGACTATCGAAAAATCTCTCTGCGCGGAGAGTTAATCAGGCTGGATCTCCGAACTGTTGCAACAGCGGTGAGAGCAACAAATCCAGGGTGGTCCGGGACGGTTCGCGGTCCGGTCGATGCTGATGGCCTGCTTCGT
>JBJMGL010000403.1:0-1879 GCA_045807985.1 Bryobacteraceae bacterium | reverse complement strand
TTCCGCGATTTCGACTGGGTGCTGTTGACCTTTGTGATGATCCTCTGCACGCTTGGGATCTTCGAAATCTACAGCGCTACGTTGCATACCAAGTTCATCGGCTTTCATGTAAAGCAGACGTACTGGGTAATTGGCGGGATCGGCCTCATGTTTCTCGTCAGCATCCTCAACTATCAGGCGCTGCTCGAGAACGTGCATTGGGCATACGTTCTCTCTATCTTCTCGTTGCTCGCAGTTGCGCTGATCGGGAAGAAAGTTCTTGGCGCCCGCCGCTGGATCCAGCTTCCTGGTGGCCAGCACTTCCAACCTTCGGAGTGGATCAAGCTGGTCCTGATTATTGCTTTGGCCAAATACTTTTCCGATCTGAATGGACGCGAGGTTACATGGAGCGACATCGCGAAAGCCGGACTAATAGCCGGTATTCCGATGGCGCTGGTTTTAAAGCAGCCTGATTTGGGGACCGCCCTGACGTATATCCCGATATTACTTTGCGCGCTTTTTCTCGGGGGGATCCGCCTCAAGCAGGCATTGACCATCATCCTTCTTGGTTCAATCATGATCTACCCCGTCTGGCGCTGGGGTCTAAAGCCTTATCAGAAGCAGCGGCTCACCAGTTTCAGCGAGCCGGAAGCTGATCCGCGCGGCTCGGGCTACCAAATTCAACAGTCGCTGATTGCTGTAGGATCAGGCGGCCTTACCGGCAAGGGTACTCTCCAGGGGTCGCAAACTCAGGGCGCGTTTATTCCCATCCCTTACACTGATTTCATCTTTGCCGCCTGGGCGGAGGAGCATGGGTTTGTAGGCGCGTTGGTGATACTGCTGGTATACTTTATCGTGTTGATGCGTTTGATTCAGAACGCTCAAACCGCACCGGACCGTGCTGGAACTTTGATGATTATGGGCATAGTTGCGGTCCTGTTGTTTCACATTATGGTGAATGTTGGGATGGTGGTCGGCTATATGCCTGTTACCGGTATTCCGTTGCCATTGATGAGTTACGGCGGTTCTTCAGTGTTGTTCACATTTCTGGCGCTGGGGATTGTTATGAACATTCGAATGCGCCGTTTCGTGAACTGACCGCATCGACACAGGCGCAAAAGACAAGATTTAGTCCGTTTCGGACAGAAAGATTACGTTAGCCCTCAGCGAAATGAGGGCGCCGGTGAAACTGAAACAAAGAGAAGACCGGAAAGAATTTAATACGGTTTTAAAGAACGGGTAACGATCCCCTCTGAAGCAAGAGTGAGTGGTCACAGGTTCTGATTACCGTGTATAGACCGGAGAAGCCGCGAAGCAGTTCGCGATAAGGTGAGAAAGATTTTCGGGACAGAAACTCGAATTTCGGTTTTCCAGATCAATAGTCTGGAAACCAACTTATCTTCAGTGGCAATGCCGCCAATAGAGCATGAAGATGTGCTCTATCACGGCTCCAAAGCTAGCTTCAATGATTGAAATTTAGCTGTTTCCGTCTCTTTCCGTTTCACCGTGTACCGACCCGGCATGAGCATAGGCTTATGCGGGCGGCCGGAGAAACTACATGTCGAAAGAGTTGTTTGTCTCCTCAACCCCACATGAGACCAAGGTGGCAATCGTTGAGGACGACCTTTTATCTGAAATCTATTTCGAGCGCGAGAATGAGTACACTCTCGCAGGATCCATTTACAAAGGCCGTGTAACCCGCGTCCTTCCCGGAATGCAGTCTGCATTCGTCGATATCGGCCTGGAGCGCGATGCGTTCCTTTACGTCTCAGATTTTCTCGAGAACCCCGAAGAGGACGAAGAATTTGAGCAGCTTCCTGCTCCAGCGCAGCCGGCGCAGTTCGCTGCTTCCAATCAGGAAGCGGAATCTGCTGTTCAGGACGAGGAAGAAGAGCTCCAG
>JBJMGL010000402.1:0-10111 GCA_045807985.1 Bryobacteraceae bacterium | reverse complement strand
TATCTGGCCCTTCTTGCTGCGGGTGCTCGCTAATTTGCTGCTGCTCAGCGGCATTGATGATTTCGTGCCCCTTCTGATTTGCGTTGTTTACTGGGCTCGAAAGATAGTTGGGCCCAGTAGGCCAGCTTCAACAAAGCCACGGAGCCGGGAGCGGCGCATTGCTATTTTTGTCCCTTGCTGGAAAGAGTCGGACGTGATTGCGAACATGATCCGGCACAATCTAGCGGCGATCCGGTACCGCAATTACGACTTTTTTCTCGGCATTTATCCGAACGATCCAGCCACGGTGGGCGTTGTCGAGGACCTGAGGGCGAATTACGGCAACGTGCATGTGTCAGTTTGCCCGCACCCTGGGCCGACTTCAAAGGCCGATTGTCTGAACTGGATTTACAGTCGCATGTCGGAGTTGGAAGATGAGCGGGGGGTTGAGTTTGACACGGTGGTGCTGCACGACGCAGAGGACCTGATTCACCCCGAAGCCTTAAATACAATTAACCGGGAGCGCGCCGCGCATGCCATGGTGCAAGTGCCCGTGCTGCCGCTGCCAACGCCGTTCCGAGAGGTGACACACGCCGTTTATTGCGACGAATTTGCCGAGTTTCAGACCATCGACATGCCGGCTCGCGGCTACTGCGGCTCTTTCATTCCTTCGAATGGAGTCGGAACCGGGTTTGCGCGTCATATTTTGCAGCGGCTGGCCCGTGAGCGACGGAAGGTTTTCGACCCCTTAAGCCTGACGGAAGACTACGAGATTGGCGTGTACATCCATCAGGCAGGATTTTCGCAAGTGTTTGTGCCTCTTCGCTGCGACACGCCCGATATTGTGGCAACACGCGAGTATTTTCCGCGCCGGGTGAAACCCGCGATCCGCCAGCGTACGCGGTGGGTGACGGGCAATGCGTTACAAAGTTGGGAGCGCTATGGCTGGCGCGGTCCTTTGTCGATTAAATATTGGTTCTGGCGGGACCGAAAAGGCTTAGTCGCGAATCCACTCAGCTTTCTGACTAACCTTCTGTTCATTACCGGGCTGCTCACTTTTCTTTGGAGTTCGATAACGCACGGGCGTTGGGTATTGGCGGTGCCGCATCGGGAAATCATACGGCTGTGTTTCATTACGTCGGCGCTGCAGTATTTCCGGATGGCCCTGCGCATGGTTTGCGTCGCCCGGATCTATGGCGTGGTCTTTGCTTTAGGAGTTCCTCTGCGATGTCTGCACGGGAATTTTATTAACAGTTTTGCTTCTTGTGGCGCAATGTGGCGATTTGTAAAAGCAAAGCTGCAAAACAGACCGCTCGTTTGGCTGAAAACGGAGCACGCGTACCCGGCACATAGCGCGCTGCCCGCTCACGGGCGCGATCTTTCGGATGTGCTGGTAAGCTCAGGTATTGTTTCAACAGAGAGCCTCCGTACGCTGAATGCGCGGGTGACATCTTCGAATGAATTAGCTGATCTTCTCCTGAATAACAGAGTTGTTTCGGACGGAGAGCTTTGCCGGGCGTTAAGCCTGCAATCGGGATTAGCTTCGACGCGGGTAGAAGTTTGTGACGTGAAACCAAGAATTGTGCAAAGCCTGTCGACACACGTGCAGGAACGTTTTGGCATTGTTCCTTACCGTGTAGCCGCTGGAAAACTAATAGTGGCGGGGACGCGTGTACCATTGCCGGATGTCTTTGAGGAATTGAAAACTTTTACTCGTTTGCCGGTCGAGTTTCAATTGGTGACGAAAGGGAATTTTGAAGAGTTACGGGAACTTCAGAAAGTTTCCTGATCTCAGTTCTGAATACCAACTTCCCAAATTTCGTCATGCGTATGGTTCCAGAGGTACCAAGTTCAGGTACTAAGTTTGTTGTCCGATACTGGCTACTGGTGATAGGCTAGGGCCACCTGATCCCGGAAGCACTTGTACGTCAGGAAAATCCATGAGATTTAGATCTTGGTTTACACTTTCAGTTTTTGCCTGGTGCGCTTATGCTCCATTTGCGCAGGCAGACTCCTTTAATTTTCAAAGCATACCCATACTCGGCGCGGCGGGCCTGAACAATGCTGACCAAATATCGGGATGGAGCGGCGGCGGCCAAGGAACGCAAGGCGCTTTCTATGACGGTACAAGGACGACCACCTTTACAGTTCCCGGCAGCCTGAACACCACCCGCGCTGGAGGTCTTAACAACCTTGGACAGATTGTCGGTTTTTATAATGCCCCCGACGGGCAGCATGGCTTCTTGTATACCGGCGGTTCTTTCACTTCGAGCAGCAGTTACCAAAACATCGACATTCCCGGACAGATCACCCATCCGCAGGCCATCAACGATTTTGGTTGGATTGTGGGCACAGCAACCGGCAGAACCGGCTCCCAAGGATTTCTCTATGACACCACCGGCTTTCGCATGTTCGATGTTCCCGGCTGGCAAAACATCACCCCGATGAGCATCAATAATTCCGGAGAAGTGGCTGGTTATTACGTTGATATCAGTCTGGATGCCACCAGAGGGTTCCTTTATAAAGACGGGGTTTTCACAACGTTTATGGTGCCTGGAAGTCAGTCCACATACCTGACCGGAATTAACAATCTAAGCGATTTGGTTGGATCTTATAACGGTAGCAGCTTTGGTGATCAGGGATTTATCTATCGCAACGGATCGTTCGTTACCATTGACAACTCACCCACGCTGACTGGTAGTTTCTTACCCGGATCCATCAATGACTCGGGCCATCTCGTCGGCACTAATATAAATACTGTGTACCTTGCCACGCCTACGCCTACTTCTATTCCCGAGCCGGGTCCCATGCTTCTGGTTGGTTTCGGATTAGCGTGCCTCGCCATGGCGATGAGCGGCAAACGGAATTTGCTCCGCAAAAAGTAAATCAATACTTGCTGGGCTGCTTTCCTTGCGGATTAAAGATTTCAACTGGCGAAAGATCAATAATTTTCCATTTGCCCTTTTTAGGCACCAGACGCATGTTGACGTTCATGCTGCGGCGCTCACTGGAACTGGCATTGAGGTCGGTGGCTGTCCTTGGATTAGCCAAGGTCAGAGTCCAGTTCACAAGCAGTCTGGTTTCCGTTTCTTCGTCCTGCTCATCGAGAACTTCAACTTCGCTCGTAACCTCGAATCCGGTTGTCAGGGCTTGAAAATAGTCCCTTAACTTCCCGTAATCCTTGTATGACTTATCAAAAGGGCCGAGCGCATCCGATGGGTTGCCGTTTCCAAGGGCCGAAGCGACATAGGTAATTTGCGCGCGCACGTCTGCTGCGCGATCTGCGTGCAAGGGCAGAGTACCCGCAAGAAGCAAAGGCAGTAAGACGCCGATCCTGGCTTTCCGACGCGTCTGTTTAGGTTCGATAACTGCCATTGATTCGGATATAGCCTTCGGTGAGATCGCAAGTGAAGAAGCGAGCTTCGCCCTTGCCGCCACTCTGCAAATGGAGACGGATAACGACCTGACCCTCGTCGAGCCTGGACTTCAAGGCAGCTTCGTTTATATCTACGGCCAGACCACCACGGCAGACAGAAACGCCCTGCAAATCGATATCGACTTTTGCTGGATTAAATGGGACACCGGAGTAGCCGGCAGCAGCAAGGATACGCCCCCAGTTCGGATCGCTACCCGCAATCGCGGTTTTCACGAGCGGAGAGTTGGCGATTGCCCTCCCTACTCTGCGGGCATCCTCGTTGGATTTGAACCCGATTGTTTCCACAATCACCAGCTTGCGGGCGCCTTCTCCGTCAGCGGCAATCTGTTCGGCAAGGTTTGCCATCACGCGATTGATGGCTTCCGATATACGCTGACGCTCCCCGCCGCCAGGCTTAATACCGGCTGCGCCACTCGCCAAGAGGACTACCATATCATTCGTGGACATATCGCCGTCAACGGTGAGTGAGTTATAGCTTCCCTCGGTTCCACACCGCAGCATTTCACGAAGAACAGCAGCTGAAATATCGGCGTCGACCATCACAAAGCCCAAGGTGGTGGCCATATTGGGATGAATCATGCCGGAACCCTTGGTCATGCCTGCGATCCGAACGGTTCCGCCACGGGCCACGACTGCTTCCGAGGCTGTTTTTATCCGCGTGTCAGTGGTCATAATGGCTTGGGCTACTGCCGCGAAGTTTCCACCTGACAATCTTTCGACGAGTTGCGGAACGGCTTTTACCAGCAGATTTTCATTAAGTTCCACGCCAATAACGCCCGTGGAAGCCGGCAGGATGTATTCCGTTTTTGTGCGTAAAGCTTTCGCGACAGCCTTGCAGGAAGATAGCGCGACGCGGTCGCCCGTTCGAGTGGCGCAGTTGGCGTTTCCTGCGTTGACCAGAATAGCCGACGCTGTTCCGCCAGAGGAACGGAGATGTTTGCGACAGAGCTGAATGGGGGCTGCCTGCACGGCATTTTGCGTGAAAACAGCAGCCGCGTTGGCCGGACGATCACTAACGATCAATCCAATATCATCTTTTTCTTCCTTGCGAATGCCTGCGTAGGTGGCAGCATAGCGAAAACCCAAGGGCAGCGTCACTGTTCTTCTCCCATACGTTCACCAGATACAGGTTTATAGCCGCTTGTGAAAGCTTCAGCCGACATTCGCTTTTTGCCGGACGGCTGCACTTCCAGCAGTTCGAGCGCGGTTTTGTCGCCGCATCCGACCAGCAAGTGCCGTTTCCCGACTTCAACCGTGCCTGCGTTCAAGGCGGCGTGAGGTTTCGGGGCTGCCCGAACAATATTGAGTGGCTGCTGACGGAAGGCGGTATAAGCACCAGGCCAAGGATCGAATCCGCGCAAGCGATCATAAATCTGTTGAGCCGTTCTTGACCAGTCGATGCGACCGTCCTCCTTTTTCAAGATAGGTGCGAGCGTGGCCTGTGAATGGTCCTGCTTTTCACGGCGGACGCGGCCTTCTTCGATTTGTTTGATTGCTCCTATCAGAAGATCAGCGCCTAGCGTCGCAAGCCGTTTGCTGAGTTCTGGGGCGGTCTCATCAGGATGGATTTCAGCAGAGGCTTTCAGCAGCATGTCACCCGTATCCAGGCCGGCATCAATCTGCATAATGGTTACGCCTGTTTGCTTCTCGCCGTTGGCGATGGCCCACTGAATAGGCGCCGCGCCACGGTATTTCGGCAGAAGCGATGCATGCACGTTCAGGATGCCATAAGGCGGCAAATCGATAATGGTTTGCGGAATGATTTGTCCGTAGCCCACCACGACCATCAGATCCGCCGCAAGCGGCCGCAGTTGCTCAACAGCTTCAGGCCGCCGGATTCTTTCCGGCTGGTACACAGGTAAGCTGAGCATCCGCGCCGCTACCTTTACAGGCGATTCCGCCAACTGGTTGCCGCGTCCTTTCGGCCTGTCTGGCTGCGTAAATACGGCTAGTATTTGATGCCCGGCGGAGACCAAAGCTTTGAGGGACGGGACAGCGAACTCGGGCGTACCGAGGAATATCACTCGCATGGGAGAGTTCTTAACTTTTTAGTCCCACTCGCCCGTTTTTTGCAATTTTTTAATTTTGCGCCGGATCATGTCGCGTTTGAGCGCGCTGAGGTGATTGAGGAACAGAATACCGTTTAAATGGTCAATTTCATGTTCAAGAGCACGGGCCAGAAGTTCTTCACCAGGCAACTCGACGGTTTCCCCTTTCACGTTTTGAGAACGGACCAGAACTTTACTGGCGCGCGTGACTGGCTCGCGAAATCCTGGAATACTCAGACAACCTTCCTCTCCGGTCTGCTTGCCTTCGCGAAACGTGACTTCCGGATTGATAACGACGATTTTCTTTGATTCATCCTCACCGACACTGGTGTCAATGACCGACACTCGTTTCAGTACTCCCACCTGTGGAGCGGCCAATCCAACACCTTTCGCGGCGTACATGGTTTCCCACATATCAATAATCAATTGGTGCAGTTCGGGGGTGTCAAACTCGCATACCGGTTCAGCGCGTTGTTCCAGCACTGGGTCGCCATACTTAATAATTTTCCGAATCATCTTTGCATGTAAACAGGCAAGTTAAAGCAACAAAATCTGGATACTTGATCCGGACTCGCTTGCCGCTGGGCTCTGTTTTTCTAAAATTCCTTTACCTGAGCGATATAGCTGTCGTAATTACGTTTTGTTTCACGAAGGGAATCGCCGCCAAACTTATCTAAAAATGCCTGGGCCAGAACAAGCGCGACCATCGCTTCACCAACAACACCGGCGGCCGGCACAACGGCCACATCACTCCGTTCATAAGCAGCCAAAGCGGGTTCGCGGCTGGGCAAATCAACCGATTCCAAAGGCCTGCGCAAGGTAGAGATCGGCTTCAGAAAACCTCTAACCACAACGTCCTGGCCATTGGTAATACCGCCTTCCAGACCACCAGCACGATTTGAACCACGCTCAAATGCCTGCTTCTCCTTATCGTAATGAATGGTGTCCTGAACTGTAGAGCCGTACGAGCGGGCGCCCTCTTCAGCATGACCAATTTCAACGCCTTTCACGGCTTGAATGGAGACGATAGCCTGCGCCAAGCGCCCATCGAGCCGCGTATCCCAGGCGATGTGCGATCCCAAGCCCGTCGGCAGCCCATGCGCCACTACTTCAAAGATGCCGCCAATGGTGTCGCCGGTGCGGTAAGCATGATCTACCGCTTCCTTCATGCGCCGTTCGGCTTCTTCATCCACGCAGCCCAGGAAAACTTCCTCGCGCTCGCTCAGCGCCGCGATTTCTTCCCATTTTGCGGATCGCTCGAGCCGAACTGGGCCGACGCCGACGACATGGCTCAGCACCTCCACTCCAAACTGCTTCAGAAATGTTTTCGCCAGCGCTCCGATGGCGACTCGCGCCGCTGTTTCCCGCGCGCTGGCACGTTCCAGCACATAACGCGCCTCGGGGAAATCGTATTTGATAGCGCCAGGTAAATCCGCGTGACCCGGCCTGGGGCGGCCAACCGCTTTTTCTTGACCGGCCACAGCGTCTTTCGACTCCACGGGCAGCGTTCCGGTCCAATTCTTCCAATCTTTGTTTTCGATAAGGATCGCAATGGGAGAGCCAATCGTTTGTGAATGGCGCACACCGGATACGATCCGGACACGATCCGTTTCAATCTTCATTCGTCCGCCGCGGCCATACCCCTGCTGCCTGCGCCAGAGTTGGCGGTCAAGGTAGCCTAAACAAACGGGTATACCGGCCGGCAAACCGGTGAGGGTTGCCACCAGGCACTCTCCATGTGACTCACCTGCTGTTTCAAAACGCAACATCCAATGTTTTATGGTAACGGAGCCAGGGACCAAGCTGCTTTTTTGAATGGGATAATGCGAGTGGCGGGGGCAAGTTGTCCAGTTCTCTTTTTCCTTACGCGAGCAGAGTAGAAGAAACGCTGCGGTCAGCAAGTCGGCGAAGGCTGCTGGTGGAAGCGGCAGAGCAGCTATCCTGGGCGCTTGGGATGGTTTTGAGCGGCTTCATTTTAACTCTGCTATTTGGAACGGTTTTACTCGGCTGGCCGTGGGTAGCGCTGTTGAGTGCCGCCGGTCTTATCATTGCTGCGCTCCGCTTGCGGAGGCGGTTGCTTTCCCCTTATCGTGTGGCGCAGGTGCTGGATCGAAAGTTATCGCTCAGTGATGCGCTCTCGACTGCACACTTTTTGTTATCGAAACCTTCCGCGGATAACGACGGAGCGGCGCGATTCCAGTTGGAACAGGCCAACCGGGTGGCTGCCACGGTCAGAATTCAAGATGCTTTTCCTTTTAAAGCCAAGCGCGCGTGGGCTATTTGCGGAGCGCTGGCAGCAGTCTGTTTCGGTCTGTTCGCGCTTCGCTACCTCGTTACACAAAGCCTGAGTTTGCGGCCGTCCCTAGTTGCTTTTCAAATGCCGCCAGTCATCGAGCGGCTGGAGGAATCGCTACGGCCAAAACCGGATCATGTAAAAACTCCGCCCTTGCCTCGATCCTATCCTGCCCATCCGACGGCGGACAGCACGGAAGCAAAAGACAACCGCAGTTTGCCGACGGAAGCATCCGAACCGGCGGGGACTAGTGATCGTAATGGTGATCTGACAAAGGCACAAACGCGAACTGCAGGTAAGGGTGATCAACAGGCATCGGATGCCAAATCGGAGGCCCGTGCCGGAGATGGAAAGTCTTCCCAGGCCGAGAGCACTGGGAAGGCAGAGGAGCGGAGCGGCCCGCAAGGGGAAACACAGAATGGCGCGCCAGGCAAAGAACAGCCGCCCAATGGCCAAAGCGCTTCTCCCGGATTAATGAACCGCATGAAGGATGCGCTTTCAAACATGATGGCGAAGATGCAGGCAAATGGAGCGCCACAGCAAGGTGGGCAACAGCGCGGCGAGCAACCACAAGACAAGGCAAAAAATGGCCAAAGCGCGTCCGCGGCTAACGCCGCGCCAAAACCAGGCCAGCAAAGTAATCAGGAGAATGCACGGAACGAGCAATCGAGCGAGGACCAGAATGGGGAAGGACAGGCGCAAGGTCAAACTTCTGAACGTCCGCAAAATTCACAGGGTCGCAGCAGCGATCAATCGGCGCAAAAGGGTTCCGATGCGCAATCAGGCGTCGGACGGCAGGATGGCGATAAAGCGATTAAGAACGCCGAGCAGTTGCAAGCCATGGGAAAGCTGGCTGAGATTATTGGCAAGCGTTCCGCGAACCTTACGGGCGATATGACAGTGGAAACGCCATCGGGCAAGCAGCAGTTGAAAACAGCTTACTCACAGCAGGCCGGACGGCATACCGACTCGGGCGGCGAGATCCATCACAATGAAATTCCCATGGTGTATCAGTCATACGTCCGCGAGTACATGGAACAAGTACGGAAGCAGCAGGAAAAGAGCAAACCATAGGCGGCAAGTATCAGTCTGACGTGGTCAGCAATTAATTAACGTCAGCTCGACATAAGGGTCAGAATGCTTCCGCTAGCAGAGCTTGTTCTTCCGGCGTTCGGTGAACTTGCGTCGGCAGGCACGGCCGCGCAAGAGACCGGATCGCCTCCTGTGTGCCCGTTCTGTACCCTTATTGTGGGGGCGGGTTTGTCGGGACGCTCGTGGAAGTTGTTGGCGGCGGGCTGTTGTAACTGTTTGGGGCACTCGTTCCTGAGCTTCCGAAACCGCCGAATCCGCTGTTTGGAGTACTTGTTCCTGAACTTCCGAAACCGCCGAATCCACTGTTTGCGTTCCTCTGCTGAGAGAAGCCGCCGCTTGATGAGTTTTGCATTCCGCTCAATCCTCCGCCGACATTGCCGAATCCTGAAGAGGGATTTGTTCCCGAGTTGAATCCTGAAGAGGAATTTGTTCTCGAGTTGAATCCTGAGTTGGGCGGCTGGCCTGTTTGGCCTTGCGCGCCTCCTCCTATTTGCGCCATGGCGCCTGCCGCTGTTCGCGCCGCATCCTTGGTGGGATCGTAGTAGAACTCCCACAGTGAATAGTTTTCCTGATCGTTTACGGTTTTAATGCTGTGGCCTGCCGCTTTGCTGGCCACTCCCGCGATTCCAACGCCTCCGCCGCCTTGCAGGGCTCCCAGACCTGATGGAGAGGACCCAGCGCCAGAGGGCGATGACCGAAATGGAGTTGTCCCCGCCCCTTGCGGCGGAACCGGATTTTGATTGGACGCTGGTGTACCCGTAGCTGAGAGTGGATTGTTCGGGTTCGTGGCTGTTCCAGTCTGCGTGTTGGGCGATACCGGCAAGCCATTCGGCCCTACAGCTTGCGCGTTTGCCGCAGCTTGGGGAGTATTGGCGGGAGCATTGGGATCTGCACTTCTCCCATTCGGGGATAGCGGCGCACCAATATTGAAAGCCGCATTCTCTGTTGCAGCGGGCGTTTCCTGGCCCGTTGGACCGTTCCCTTCCCCATTCGCGGCGCTGTTGGCCGCAATGGCTGGTGGCCGCTGCGGAATCGCCGGCACAACTACTTCCGCCGCGCCTGCTCCTGTTGAACTCGAACCGCCTGAATTGAAACCGCCGAATCCCGAAGGAGAAGAAGAAGAGTTGAATCCGCCGAATCCCGAATTGGAGTTGGAATTACCGAATCCCGAATTGGAGTTGGAATTACCGAATCCCGAATTGGAGTTGGAATTACCGAATCCCGAATTGGAGTTGGAATTACCGAATCCCGAATTGGAGTTGG
>JBJMGL010000401.1:0-3688 GCA_045807985.1 Bryobacteraceae bacterium | reverse complement strand
GAGCGAAGCAGCCCGCCGTTCCCTCAAGCGCATGCGCCGCCGACCGCGACTGATCACCGCCTTCTGGAAGCAGGCCTCTTTATTTGATTGATCCGCTATATTATGCGAGATTCAGTAGGTAGCCCTGTGCATCCAAACATAGGAACCTTTTTGTTGCATATCTAAAATTGATAAGTATATCCTCCGCGAGTTATGAGATTAAAGTACGTCTACACTGAATCCGCTCACTCCCACCGTACTCTGTTGACCCGCACTCTATAAGAATCAGATGGTAGTCATCTCTTCGGCTGCGCCAATCGAATGGCATCGCAAAAACCATACCTTTCAGGATATTCTAGTCCGTTAGCTACGGACGCGATACCAGCGATCTCCACCCTCGTGGCCACGGCCATTAGCCACTACTGCTATAACCGCGTTCGAAAAGCCAAAAACAAATTGCAATGTGAGGAAAGTCGGTCTATAGTGTACCGATGTTACTTAAGCGGATTGCTGCTATTTACATTGCAGTGACGTGTCTGGTGAAAGGGAATCAGCAAGTGGGAAGCATGGATCCTATCCCACTTCCAGATGGACGTATCGGCGAGAAATACCAAGCCTCAGCACTGGATTATTTAACGATCCGCGGAGGCGTTACGCCGTATCAGTTCGAAGTTACTGGTAACAGCTCAGTTCCTGCCGGCTTGATTCTGGATAAAACCTCCGGTGTGATTGCCGGCATACCAGCCGAAGCAAAAGTGAACGTATTCTCTATAAGAGTGGTGGATGCGATGGGAACAGCGGCGCCGCCTGAAGTATTTGTCGTAAAAGTGCTTCCCGCACCATTAACCGTTGTGAGAAAACCTCCACCTCTACAGGTACTAAGAACTGATCATCTGACCGTCGCTAGAATGCAGAGTGACCGAGGTCCGACTTCGGAACACGCTTCTTCAATTCCTCATCAGAGATCGTCCGAAAGCGTGACTTCTTCAGAGGCGGAAAGACCACAAAGTACCACGCCGGCAGGTGATGGAACACCACAAAGATCATCCTCGAAGGAAAACCCCAGTGGTGCATCGTCGCCTGGCGCGAGCGGTTCGAACGAGGTAGAGTTGATGCTGGACCCGGTGATTCCAGGAGCAAAAGTCATCAGTGGCTCGCATGCTCCTCGTAAAGCTATGGTTACGCTAAAGCGCAACGAACAAATTATTCAGAGTGTCACGGCCGATGAAGCGGGTCAGTTTAGCACTGCACTTGATAAACCAGCAGATGTCAGTGATAACTTTTCGGCAACAATGCCCCTACAGAGCGCCCGGATTAAGGTAGGCAGCAGGGTCGATGTTGGCCTTCTGGGGGAGCCGGACATACGAGCAGTGGTTGGCTTCCATCAGGCAGGTGCGAGCGGAGCAACCAGTCACCAAAACTTCTTCAGCGACTTTTACTTGGACCGGCATCTTTGGCACACACGATGGCGTTTATGGGGAGATGTCCGAATTGCGAGTACACCGCAACAGATTTCTGCGCCCGTATCGCAGTTTGTCGCTGGATTTCCAACTCAAGTTGGCAACTTGCAAGTGAATCAAGTAGCCCAAACAGCCGAGTTTCAGACCGGGCTGGAATGGGTGTGGAGAGCTTGGGACCTGGATTGGCGGCAGTCAGTCACGGAGACCAGCCCTGATCATCGAGTACGTACTTTGGGATTTATTGTGGGTGGAGGAGCTACAGGACCGTTCAACCCAGTTGACACTCTGCAGCTTTTCAACACGCCGCCACCGACCTCTCCACAATATGGCTTGTTTAAATCAAGATACCCCACTGTAGGAGGAAGTCAGTATGTAGGTTTCGTTTCACCGGATCGGGATCGCTTCTACCGCCAATATCAGCTAGGAGTCAAACTCAGCACATACAGCAATAGCAAAAATGATGTTGGCCATAAAAACTTGGCACCACGCATTGCAGCTCCAGCGACGTATACCTTTACGCTCGGCCAAGATGAGGCAGTTACGGGCGGTCGTTTTCGGGGTCTTGTCGGGCGGATCGAAGTTTTTTATCCACTACCGATCACGGGCCAAGCGAACGACGTTTACAAATTTCTATACCTATTCGGGACGACCTCCCTTCGACTAACCAGAGCTAACAACGAGACTCCCTTGATCCTGCAACCCGCCGCAGGGGTTAACGGTTACGATCCGGGCGTAGCAATTGTCACCGCTCCCAGTAATCGGGACAACTACCGGATTGGAATTGGCGTGGACTTTGTCAACTTATTTAAGACCTTTGTTGGATGTAAAGGGTCAATAACCTGCGCGGCAAACCAATGAGTGACACCGTTGACGTAAACACAATGCTCGCTGAGGAAGCCAAGCAGATTAAAGAAAGGCGCGAGCACCTTGAATCACGCTATAAGGGGATGAAAAAGCTTGAGGACGATCATTATCTCGGGCTTGCGTTTTCCGGCGGCGGCATACGAAGCGGCACCTTCAACCTAGGAATCCTGCAAGGCCTGACTCGTATCGGTCTACTTCCCTATGTTGACTATCTATCAACTGTGTCGGGTGGCGGTTACATCGGAACGTGGCTGCATGGCGTAATCAACAGACACGACCTGGAAGAAACTGAGAAGATTCTCGAACGACCTGATTGTGAAAGGCACCTTGCGCCGGACGAAGATCCAGTTGCCTATCTACGCCAGTATAGTCGTTATCTCGCTCCAGAATTAGGACTGTTCAGCGCGGACTTTTGGGTCATCTTAGCAATCTGGCTCAGGAATGTGCTGCTGAACCAGCTGATGCTGATACCGTTTCTTGCGCTACTCATACTCGGAGCGCTGCATGTTGGCTACTTGCGTCACGTATTCGTTGCTCATGCAAATCCTTTGCAGTGGATCCTATGCTTGCTTTTGTTGTTGCTCGGCGTGGTGACAATCGCTGGCACAGGTGTGCGCAGCGTCGTAAACCCAACAAGCTGCAAAGAACGGGAAAACAACGCGCCAAGCCGCCTGGACCGCCAGGGTTGGGCCGTCGCCTGTGCGGCGTTAGTGATGTCAGCCTCAGTTATTGTTGGTTCGTTTGCCGGTCCTGTTTTTCGGACGGCTTGGTCATGGAAGCAGTACGTAGTAATATCGACAGTTCTTTTTCTTCTCTTTGTGGCATTGCAGGCTATAGGAGGCTTCCTCGACTGTTACAAGTCGCAGCATTCAGGCCACATTCGGCTGAGCTGGTTATGGTTAATCATTTTCCCACTCGCTGCGGCAACACTAACAGCCGGGTTATTGTGTGTGGCGATGAGTTGGATTGCGGCCTGGAACTCGTCGGATGAAGCGGCTTGGCACGTTGTTGCCTACGGGCCCCCACTGATCGGCTTAGTTTGGCTGGCCGGTGCCGGCTTTCATATCGGACTGATGGCGGCTGACTTTCCAGATGCCGGTCGGGAGTGGCTTGCGCGCGTAGCAGCTTTTACGACCATTCTGATTGTAGGCTGGGCACTAATCTTTACCGTCAGCGTGTTCGGAGCGGTCTGGATATCACGGATTGATGGACTTCGAAGCAAATGGGGAATCTCCCTCTCCGGAGCTTGGGTGCTAACAACAATTTCTGGAGTGCTTTCCGGGGTGAGTAAGAGGACGGGTGGGAAAACGGATCAACATGGCAGGAGTGACCTTCTTGAGGTCATTGCAAAAGTTGCGCCTGCTGTTTTCGTGCTCGGCCTGCTC
>JBJMGL010000400.1:0-7730 GCA_045807985.1 Bryobacteraceae bacterium | reverse complement strand
TGAAATCATAGTAGTCAAGGTAGTGCATTACAAGCGAAAGGATGGCTACCACAAATACCACTGTTACGATCACTGCGAGGCGTATTGTGACAAAGATGATAATGATGGGTACTCGGTGGATTATTCGGACTATGACTACGAAGTAGTCCGGTATCCGAAGGACAACGATTGCTACAAGCCGTTTCACCATAAGGAGTCTTACAAGCACAAACTGTGGAAGGGCGGCGATTACCGGGGAGACATCTTAGTGAATAGTAACTTCTACGTGCATTCATCCGGCCACCATAAGGTCGACTATTCGTTCGACTTCAAGAGCAAGTGCCATAACAAGTGCGATAACTATAGCTAGGGCGAGAGCTATAGTTAGCTAACAAGCCTTGGTTATGGCGGGGCCCGTGAAATTCGGTACTTCATGGGCCCCTTCCTTTTACCCTTTCGTCTCAGGAAGGTCACCGGACAGGTCTCCTGGCCCAATGGCGGCAAGAGCGTAAAGTTCCGGGGCAAGCTGGGGAACGTGTTCGGATGAGCCATCGTCCCACGGCGTGGCAAGTTATGCGGCATCCAGCGTCCCCGATAGCCCGTCTTGACCACATACCGCAGCCGTAGAGGATCTCCGCAGAGCATGTGTGCGTTATGGCGCATCGGCGGTCATTAGCACTAAATATGTGGCGACGAAGGCCCATTTTTCGCCCACATCATAGAGTTAGGGTTTGCGAGAGCTTTGTACTGACAAACTTCAGTTTGGCGAAAGTTATCTACAGACTCTAGAAACGCTACTGTTCCATAAAGTAGTAACAGAGCATATGACAAACAATTAAGTGTCCGTCTTCGATTCTGCCCATGTGCGGTTCCTGCACGCGAATGGAAACTTTGGCCATGGGCGCAAGCTTTCCGCCGTCCCGGCCCGTGAGGGCGATGGTCTCGCAACCTGCCGAGTTAGCGTATTCCATCGCGCTGACTACGTTAGGGGAGCTGCCGGACCCGCTAATAGCGATGAAAACATCGTCGCGTTCGGCAAAGTTCTTCAGCTGTTCAGTAAAGACGCAGTCGTAGCACACATCGTTTGAGTAGGCCGTAATGGTTGGCATCGAGTCGGTCAGGGCCATGATCCGGAAACGGGAGTCACGGTTATAGCTGGCACCTTTAACCATATCGGTGACGAAATGGGACGCGGTGGATGCGCTGCCGCCGTTTCCGCAAACGAATATATGGCGATGGGAATCGCGAGCTTCCCGCAGGATCTCGGCAGCTCGTGCCACAGCATCTAAATTGATCGTGTCGAGCGCATTCAAAAGCCTTGCTTTGTAGCTTTGCGCAAATGGGAGCGCGGCCGGGGCAATGATGGTGTCGGTAGCCATATAGTTTATGCTACTTTAGCTCAAGCTGGCATGAAGAGTAACTAAACGGCTATCCCCTATGATGGCAGGAGAAAGCACTGTAACTTCTGCTACCTTTAGAAAAGTCGGGCATGTGAACCTGTGCCATACTCACAAAATCGAAAGGCTCCCATGACAGCTTACGAGAGAACAATACAAGTTGGCGGCAAACGCATCGGGGACGGTCAGCCGTGCTACGTGATCGCGGAGATCGGAATCAACCACAATGGCGACATTGATCTTGCGAAACGCTTGATTTCAGTGGCCGTTGCAGCGGGATGCGACGCTGTTAAATTTCAGAAGCGAACGGTTGATGTGGTCTACACAGCCGAGGAACTGGCGAAGCCCAGGGAAAATCCATTTGGGCCCACAAATGGCGATCTGAAGCGCGGCCTTGAGTTCGGCCTGGAAGAGTACAAGGATATTGACGCTTACTGCAAGGCTGTCAGAATAGCGTGGTTTGCCTCATGCTGGGACGAGCAGTCGGTTGACTTCATCGAACAGTTCGACCCGCCTTGCTACAAGATTGCTTCCGCTTCGCTGACAGATGATAATCTGTTGCGGCATACCCGTGCAACCGGCAAACCGGTTATTTTGTCAACGGGTATGAGTACGCTTGAAGAGATTGAACATGCGTTGGACGTTCTGGGCAAACAGAATACTGTTCTGCTGCACGCATGCAGCACTTACCCGGCGATGTACGAGGAACTGAATTTGCGCGCCATACCTGCCATGCGCGAGCGCTTTCAGGTTCCGGTCGGTTACTCCGGCCATGAGACTGGGATTCCCTCGAGCGTGGCGGCAGTGGTTCTCGGAGCATGCTGCGTGGAAAGGCATATCACGATGGATCGCGCCATGTGGGGAAGCGATCAGGCGGCTTCTCTGGAGCCCAACGGCATCTCGCGGCTGGTGCGGGATATCAGGCTTATCGAACAATCCATGGGTGACGGCGTGAAGCGGGTTTACGAACGCGAATATCCGATTATTAAGAAACTGCGCCGCGTTGGCGGAGTAACAGTGCCCGCATGACCGGGATCAAGGGAATCGCGCTCGACGTTGACGGCGTCTTGACCGATGGAGGCGTCTGGTGGGGGCCGGGCGGGGAAGAGTGGAAACGGTTCAGTTTTGCGGATATCATGGGCGTGTCTCGCGCCCGAAAAGCAGGAATCGTCGTGGCTCTGATCTCCGGTGAAGATAGCCCCCTTGTGGATCGATTTGCCGCGAAGATGGGCATCACTGCTGTTGAAAAGAATTGCAAGGATAAAGCAAGCGCGCTGCGGCGTTTCGCTGAAGCTTCCGGATTGGCGCTTTCCGAGATCTGCTTCATGGGAGATGACATCAATGACCTGGGCGCCATGAAGATTGCAGGTCTGGCCGCGGCTCCGGCAAACGCGCAGCCGGCGGTTCAAAAGCGCGCGTCTTTTATTTCCGCCAATCTGGGCGGCAATGGCGCAGTCCGCGAGTTGATTGAGACGATTCTCGCCGCACGAGCAGCGGACGAAACATTGCATCTTGTTGAAAATGCCAAAACTCTCTGACTACGTATTTCAATTTATAGCCGACCAGGGTGTTAAACACGTCTTTTTAGTAACTGGCGGCGGAGCCATGCACCTGAACGAATCGCTGGCGCGGCGTCCGGAGATCGAGCCGGTCTGCAACTCGCATGAGCAGGCAAGCGCGATTGCGGCTGAAAATTACGGCAAAGCAACGAATCATCTGGGCGTGTGTCTTGTAACGACTGGGCCAGGCGGTACGAATGCGGTAACTGGCGTAGCGGGGGCCTGGCTCGATTCGACACCAACGCTTTTCATTTCAGGGCAGGTTAAGCGGCCGGACCGGATGTTTGACGAAAATGGGCAGCCGCTCGGGATGCGGCAGCTCGGAGTACAGGAAGTTGACATCATCTCGATTGTCAAGCCTGTGACCAAGTACGCAGTAACGGTGCTGGACCCTCAGCGAATTCGATATGAGCTCGAAAAAGCGGTTCATATTGCAACGACGGGCCGTCCCGGACCGGTCTGGATCGACATACCGCTTGATGTTCAAGCCTCGCCGATTGAAGTTGAGGGACTGACTGGCTTCAACCCCAGCGAACTCGCGCCAGCACCCACAAATACAAATTTAAAAGAAGAAGTGCGATCAGTCATTCAGGCCCTGAATGCCGCTGAGCGGCCTCTTCTTTTCGCCGGCAACGGAATCCGGCTCGCGCGCGCGGAGCGGGAATTTCAAGAGCTGATCCGGAAACTCGGTATTCCGGTCGTTGCCACATGGGTAGCCGCCGATTTGATTGCGAGTGACAACCCGCTCTATGTAGGCCGGCCGGGCTCGGTCGCGGCGCGGGGGGCGAATTTTGCTTTACAGAACTGCGATCTGCTGCTGGCAATTGGAGTTCGCCTCGACTTTGCTATTACGGGATATGCGCCAGACCGGCTTGCTCGTGCCGCCCATAAGGTAGTTGTCGATATTGATCCCGCTGAGCTTGGCAAGCTAAAGCCTCACGTTCAGCAGCCGGTTCAGGCCGACGCCGGTGATTTTCTGCGGGAACTGCTGAGGCAAGGTGATTCTATCCAGTGCAGGAAACGGGAGGACTGGGATGCGCGTTGCGCCGACTGGAAGACCCGGTATCCGGTTGTAACAGACGAACACCGCAAGCCCGAAACCCAGGTGAGTATTTACCACCTGGCGGAGGTAATCGGGTCGGAGACCACCCGCGATGATGTGCTGATTAGCGGAAGTTCCGGCGCAGGTATCGAGATCTTTCTTCTGGCTTGTCCGACGCGCACGGGTCAACGCATCTTCCATACAGCCGGCCTTGGTTCGATGGGGTTCGGGCTGCCGGGCAGCATCGCTGTTTGTCTGGCGGCAGGACGGAAGAGAACTATTTGCGTGGACGGAGATGGCGGGTTTCAATTCAATATTCAGGAACTCGAAACAGTTGCAAGATTAAATCTTCCGATCAAGTTTTTCGTTCTCAACAATGACGGTTATGCCTCGATCCGCGCTTCACAATCAAACTATTTTGGTGAGGCGAGTATCGGTTGCGATTCGCGCACGGGCTTAACGGTCCCGAATATTTCTAAAGTGGCGTCCGCCTATGGTATCCGGACAGCGGTGATCGCCAATCAGAGCAAACTCCGGCAGGATGTTCGGGAAATTCTCGATACTCCTGGGCCGGTGGTTTGCGACGTTCAGGTAATCCCGGATGAGACACGGGCGCCGCGATTGCAGAGTTATCAAAGGCCGGACGGCTCATTTGTTTCGAAGCCGCTCGAAGACCTGTGGCCGTTTTTGCCGCGCGACGAATTCTACGCCAACATGGTCATTCCTCCGTTGCCGGAGTAGGAGAGTAATTAACAGTGGCGTCTCCGAAATTTGGAGTTACTGATCTCAGAGGACAGCTGGATTTGCTGCTTGCGGAAGGCGTGACGACTGCCATCGAGCGGGAAAGGAATACTTTCGATCAACTGGCTGGCGCTGCCACGAAGCCAATTGTTCTTTTCGGGGCAAGAAAATTGGGGCAGAAAACGCTTGCCGGTCTGCGCTCGGTTAGCGTTGAGCCGCTCTGTTTCAGTGATAACAACGCCGCGCTCTGGGACACTTCGATCAGCGGAGTGAAGGTTCTTTCACCAGGGGAGGCTGCGCGGCGCTTTGGAGCAGATGCCGTCTTTGTTATTTGCATTTGGGGCAGAGGTTCAGCCGATTCCATGTCGGAGAGGCAAAAGCAGCTGATAAACCTCGGATGCCGAACGGTGACGCCATTCGTGCCTTTGTTTTGGAAGTACTCCGCTGCTTTCTTGCCGCACAATGCTCTTGATCTTCCGCATTATGTGCAGGAACAGGCAGAAAAGATTGATTTCTGCTTCGAGGTGCTTTCAGACGATAAATCAAGAGAAGAATTCGTCCGGCAGCTTACATGGCGTTTAACTGGAGATTTTGACGCTTTAGGCGACCCAGTGGCGGATGAAATCTACTTTCCTCGATTTGTTTCGCGGCGCAAGTCGCCGGAGACTTTTATCGATTGCGGCGCTTACAACGGCGATACTGTTTTGCGGTTCATCTCGCGCAACCAGGGAGAGTATAAGTCAATCCTGGCGTTCGAGCCTGATCCGTCCAACCTCTCCGCCCTAAACCAGACCATTTCGGCTCTCTCTCCCGATCATCGGGAGCGGATTCGCGTGTTTCCTTACGCCGTGGGCGCACAGCCGGAGAGGGTGCGTTTCATAGCTATAGGCACGGAAGGCGCTTCCGTCGGTTCAGGAGATTATGAGGTGGATTGTGTTCGCCTGGACGACATCGTGGGAGAGGAGGACCCGACTTACATCAAAATGGATATTGAAGCGGCGGAGCCCGATGCGCTTCATGGCGCGCAAAATACCATCAGGAGGTCGATCCCGGTAATAGCCGCTTGCAGCTATCATGTCCAGGATCATCTTTGGACTATTCCGCTCACTATGTCCGAGATTTTTCCCGAGTATACGATCAGTCTGCGGCAACATATTCAGTTGGTGGAGGACCTTGTTTCGTACGCAGTGCCGAGAGACCGCTTCGATCTTTAACACACTTTAATTAGTATGAAGACGATTAGCATCATAACCCCCTGTTACAACGAAGAAGAAAACGTCGAGGAGTTGTACAACCGTGTACGGGCCGAAATGGTGAAAATCGGCCGCTACCGGTACGAGCACATCTTCATAGACAATGCATCAAAGGACAGAACAGTAGCGATCCTGAAACGAATCGCCAGCCAGGACAAAAATGTCAAGGTGATTGTGAACGCCCGGAATTTCGGGCATATTCGATCCCCTTTCCATGCTTTTCTGCAGACTCAGGGCGATGCGGTGATCGGGATTGTAGCCGATTTGCAAGATCCGCCGGAGATGATCCCCGAGATGATTGCGAAATGGGAAGAAGGCTTCTCCATGGTGCTTTGCTTGAAGACGGCGAGCCAGGAAAACAGAGTGATGTATTGGATTCGGACGGTTTACTACCGGCTGGTCCAGAGACTCTCGTCTATTGAAACTTTCGAAAACTTTACTGGATTCGGACTCTATGATCGCGCGGTTGTGGATGCTGTGCGATCCATGGACGATGCCTATCCGTACTTTCGCGGCATGATCGCCGAGATCGGGCTTCCTTACTGCACCATTCAATTTACGCAGCCTCGGCGGCTTCGCGGCATCACGAAGAATAACTTCTACACGCTTTATGACATGGCCATGCTGGGCATCACCAATCTTTCCAAGGTGCCATTGCGGTTTGTCACCTTTCTTGGTTTTGCCAGCAGCTTGCTCTCTTTGATCGCTGCTTTTGCTTACCTGATTTACAAGCTTGTATTCTGGAGTAATTTCTCGGTTGGGATTGCGCCGCTCGTGATCGGGCTTTTTTTCCTCGGTTCAGTGCAGTTAGTCTCGATGGGCATACTCGGTGAATATATCGGCGCAATCCACACGCAAGTGCTCAAGCGGCCTTATGTAGTGGAAAGGGAGCGCGTAAACTTTGACTATGTGCCGGGAGAGCCATTGAGGGATATATCTGAGGTCAAGGCATTGTCAAGTTAAGTGGAATTGAGTTTCCGCCGCTACGATCTATGGATATGGATGCTACGCTGTTGGCATGTTGGAGTCAGTCCGAGGGCTGATCTTAAGCCTGCTGTTTCTGCTCAGCCTGCCTCCCACACCCTCGCCGAATCAACAAAAGGAAAGTTCTTCCAGCGCCTTTCGACCCGAAACGAACGGATCTCTTAATGAAGCTCTGCACATTGCCGTAAGGTCTGGCAATCTGAATGAGGTAAATAAGCTATTAGCTTCCGGCGTTGATGTGAATGCCCGGGATGGACTTGGAAGCACGCCTTTGCTCGATGCCGCTTGGTCCGGTAATGCCGATATGGCTCGTGTTCTCCTGCAGCATGGAGCGGACGTAAATACGACTCATCGCGAAGCCGGTTCTACCGCGCTGGAGTATGCCGTCTTAACCGGGCGTACTGCTGTCGTCAAATTACTGTTGGCGGCGGGCGCCGATACAACTCGCCGCTACCGGTACGGTCAAACCGTTTTGCACGTGGCTGCCGCACGCGGCTTTCCGCAGGTTTTGGAATCGCTTGTCAGCTCACGGGCAGTCATCGATCCAGTTGACGCCAATGGCAATACTCCACTGGATGAAGCCGTTCTGCACAATCAAATGGAGTCCATCCGCTTTTTGATTGCACACGGGGCAGACGTCAAATACACTCACGCGGCCGATGGTCGTGGCCCGGTTCACGAAGCCGCTATCAAAGGCTTTTCCAACATCCTTCCGCTATTGGTCGATGCTGGAGCGAACCCTGTCCGCCGTGATCGTTCCGGCCAGACTCCGCTT
>JBJMGL010000399.1:0-10867 GCA_045807985.1 Bryobacteraceae bacterium | reverse complement strand
CCATACCGAGAAGGTCGGGCGGGTACGCACGTGCCGTATCGAACCTGCAGGACTTTCAGCGGCGGAGCGATGGATCGGCGATCGCCGTTCGCTCTGGGAAAGGCGGCTAGATCGTCTGGGAAATTTGCTTGCCGAGTCGGATGAAAGCTGAACTAGAGCGATGTGGCGCTGTACTAAGTGCCCGGCTTCTATTGTTATAGAATTGCGTCAAATAATGGATGATGCATTTCGCATAACGAGACGGTCTCTGATGCGCTTGGCTGCGGCGTGCGCGCCTGCTTTTGCCCAAGGGACTCACCTAGCCGGAGTGCAGCTTTATACAGTCCGGGATATTGCGCTGAAACGTCCTCTTCAAACGTTGCAGGCGATTGCCGATATGGGCTATCGCGAGGTGGAGATGTTGCGGAATCAGGTTGCAATTCTTGCGCCGCATTTAAAAAGCGTTGGCTTACGCCCGGTTAGTTTGCACTTTGAAACTCCTTTAGTTACGGGAAATTGGAAAGCTTGGCAGCACGCCGACATGCCTCCGATTGAACCGGGTATTACGTTTGATGACACTCTTGCCCAAGCGAGAGACCATGCTTTCGAGTACATGGTGTTTAACTACCTGGCTCCCGAGGAGCGCCTGGGCTTGGATTTTTATCGTGCTCTGGCCGATAAGCTGAATGCGGCTGGGGAGAAGTGCCGCGCTGCCGGCTTGCGGTTTTGCTACCACAATCACGATTTTGAATTTGAGCCGAAGCCCGGCGGCAGGCCGATTGATACTCTGCTGGCGCGTCTCGACAAGAACTTAGTTCGCCTGGAAGTAGATACTTTTTGGGTCAGTATGGCGGGGGTTGAGGCGGCGGCGTTTCTGCGGCAGAACGCAGGCCGGGTCGAAATGGTGCATCTGAAGGACAGGTCTCCCGGCACGCCCGTTCACTACGACATCGCAACAGTCCCGAACAGCACGTTTCGTGAGCTGGGGAATGGCGATTTGCCCTTGCGCGAAATTTTGCTTGCTGCTTCGCAGAGCGGCGCCAAGCATTATTTTGTGGAGCAGGATTTTAGCGCTGATCCCCTGCAGAGTTTGCGGCAGAGCTATGCCTTTTTGCGGAAGGCAGGGTTTTAGGTCAGAAGATCAGTTTCAACGAGAACTGAATCTGCCGGGAAGTACCGGCGGTGCGGCTGATAGCGCCAAACCCGGAGCCTCGAATAATATTGGCGGGAAGGCCGAAATTGACGACATTAAAAATGTTGAAGAACTCGGCGCGGAATTGCAAGCTCATGAGTTCGCCGTTTCCTCGTGTTCCGAAAGGCGTGTCTTTGATCAGAGCAAAATCGAAGTTGTGGAAGGCGGGTCCGCGAAAAGTATTCCTTCCTAGGATTCCGAAACGGCCGTTATTGGGGCCTGTTCCACCGGGAACGTTCAGCGGAATAGCGAAAAAGGAAGCATTGTTGGCGCCCAGGCCGAAATAGTCTTCGCGGATCTGGCGGCTGGTTGATAGATCGGGCTTGCCGATTTGATCGGGACGGTCTACTCCGCTTGATCCCACGCCGGTTTGTTGCACTCCTGAATAGACGGTAAAGGGGGAGCCGGTGGTGATTGTGGAGATGCTGAGGAGCTGCCATCCTGATGTGATCTTTTTATTAAGGGAACGCACAAAGGAGAGGCGATCGGCGTGCAGGTCCTGTATGACGCTGGCTGTAAAGGTGTGCCTTACATCAAATGTGGACGGACCCTTTTCCGCTCTGGTATTAAAGGGATCTTGCGGCGAAGCTAACCCCGAACCGCCAATGACGGAACTGGTATCATCCAGTGATTTCGACCACGTGTAACTTCCTTGAATGCCGGGTCCGGCATGACCGAGATTGCCGGTTACGGATGTTTGCAGGGCGTGGTAGCTGGAATGAGAACGATTGGTCAGCACCGTCTCCGTGCCGAAACCGCCAATCACTTTTCCGGCAGCGTCGAATTGCGTGTAACGGGCGAAGGCCGGGTCAGCGCCCGCATATCCATTGGGGTAATCAGATGCCGGAAGCGATATGCCTGCGGTTCCCACATAAGCTGTATTGGCAGTTAGTCCGGCGAAGCGCTTTTCCAGCCCGAAGGTCCAGGTGCCTAGATACGCATTGCGGAACGATGGTGAGATGGTGGTGGTATTGAGCGGCGTGATCTGGTGTGCTGGATTCAGCGCCGCGATTCCTCGCTCGAAACGATTGACATCCATCACTGTATTGGCGGGCACAGCGCTGGTGCTTCCCCCTGCGAAGATGTTGACGCCCTCCGGTGTGAAGACTTCCGGCAAATCGTTCGGAGTAATGGGCGCGCCAAATGGGATGGGCGATCCGGGCGCGGCGGTGATGCGCGGATAGATAACAAAGGGCGCTCCTCCCGTGAGGAAGTTGTCTTGCCAGATGTTAGGCGGTATGGTTGTGATGCCTCCGCCAGCGGTAATTTGCAGATCTTTGGCCGCGCGCCAAGCGAGCCGTACTCTTGGCCCCCAACCATTGAAGTCGAGCTGATAGCGGGGCTGCGGATTGATGACGTACTCCTGTCCGGGGCCGCTCGGTCCGCTTACCGATATAAGGCTGGAAGTTCTTTTTGCTCTTTCGCTGATGGGCGTGTAAACCTCGTAGCGCAAGCCGTAATCGAGAACCAGGCGGTCAGAGATGACCCACTTGTCTTGAAAGAAGAAATTAGCGTTGTAGCGGGAAATGGCGGCGACACCGATTTGATCGCCTTGCGGAAAGAAGGGCGGAGCAACGGCTACTGTGTAGGCAAAGGGGCTTGCCGTTAAGAGAGCGGTCAGGGTATCGGGCAGCGGCGCACCAGCAGGAATATCATGAGCGCCGCTTAAGGAGCGGATGGCAACCGGCGAATAGGCGGTGCCGCCCCCGAAGGCGTAATCACCATTTGGGGCCGTGCCGTAGTAGGTTGTGTCCCGGTTGGCTCGAAATTCGGCGCCGATTTTTATCGAGTGCTTCTTTGTCGTCCAGGAGAAGTTCTGACGGCCCTGGAAGAGATTGCCGAAGGATCTGGTCACTGAACCTGCCGCTGAGTTGAAAGCGTTATAAAGCCCGTCATTAAAAGTTAGGGCTGGATCAGTGCGGTTAGGGGTTGGAAAGGACGGCGTGGTGCGCGTGAAGCTGAGTGAAGATTCAAAAGAGAAGCGGGCCGAGGCAGTGCGGGTATAGGTAATCACGGCATTGCGCTGACGATCGATGTAATTAATGCCGAAGCTAGGGTCGATGGCGGTCTGGTCGGGGTTGGTTGTGGGTCCCATGAGGTTATCCCGCGTGAAACGGCCAAACAGTTGAGACTTATCGGACAGGCGGTGATCGATGCGGATGGAAATCTGGTCCGCGTCCGTGCGCACCTTCGACGAAGTGGCATAGGTGCGTGGGCCGTAAGGACCTCCGGTGTCGTTCGGCAGAGGATAGCGATTGATGAGTCTTGAGATTCGCGCATCGACGGGCACGAGTAGCGTATCTCCCGGAAAGGCTGTGGTGTTAACGCCTGACCGTTCCGCTATCGTTGGCACGGAGAAGACTTGTGTTGTTCCGAGCACTTGCCGGAAGCCCTGGTACTGGCCGAAGTAGAAGGTCTTGCCGCGCCCGTTATAGAGGCCGGGAATGATGATTGGTCCGCCGTTGGTGAATCCAAACTCATTTCTGCGGAAGGGCGGAATACGGCCTGGGTTGGCAACCGATCTGCGGTCGAAAAAGTTGCGGGCGTCAAAGGCGGAGTTACGGACAAATTCAAAGAGAGATCCGTGAAAGCCCGCGGCTCCCGAGCGCGTGATGATGTTGGTAAAGCCTGCCGCGCCGCGCCCTATTTCCGCTGGCATCCAACCGGAACTAGATTGAATTTCCTGCACGGCATCCACGTTGAAATTGGAAAAGGTTGCTCCACCCATTTCGGGGTCGCTGGTATCGGCTCCATCCATGGCGAATACTGCTTCCACGCCACGCTGGCCGTTGATAGCAAATTGTTGCGTAAAGTTGGTTGCGCCGTTGGCGTCGGTCATGGTGCCGGCAGCTAATAGGAGAAGTTGGCTGAAATCCCGTTTATTTAGGGGGAGTCCGGCAACAGCAGCGCCCGACAGTTGTTCGCCGCCCGATCTGGCAGCTTCCTCAGTGGGCGAGGCCATTGATAGAACGCCCTTTTCAGAGAGGGTGAGCTTCGCTGCCGAGTCAATTGAGGGGAGATCGAGAGTACCCCCGTATGTGACTCGATGACTATTCCATTCAATTGATAGAGTGTACCGGCCCTGCTGCAGGTTATCGAGACGAAAGTTTCCTTTCGGTCCGGTTTTTGTTGTTTTAGTGGACGCGGGAGAACTGACTTGCACAGTGGCGTCGCTGATGGCGTCGCCAGCCTCGTTGCTGAGGGTGCCGCTCCAGGACTGGACGTTACGGTCCTGTGCCGGAAGAACACATGACAGGGAAAAAACGAGAATAATGCAAAAGCAGCGCGGACTAAGCACTAATAAGTTCAGCATATCCTGAGCAACTGTTCATAAATGAACACCGCTGTTCGGAAACGGAAGGCTTTCCCCTCCGGTAAGGGTTTCGCACAGCTGTTAAGTTGCCCATTTCTCATGAAGTTACGGAAAGCAGGGAACATGGCCCGAAGGATGCACATATCAAAGGAAATTTGCCCATGCAGAATTTATTTGGTGATATCCGTTACGCCCTGCGCCAGTTTCGCCTTTCGCCGGTTTTTACTCTGACGGCTGTTCTAACGCTGGCTCTCGGCATTGGCGGCACAACGGCTATTTTTTCGCTGATTCATGCCGTCATGCTTCGCTCCCTGCCAGTAGCTGATCCCGCCAGTCTTTATCGAATTGGAGATGGAAATGAGTGCTGCGTCGAAGGCGGCCCGCAAGACAAGTGGGGCATGGTTTCTTTTCCTTTGTACCAACGACTGCAAGCAGCGGCACCCGAATTTGAACAGGTAGCGGCGTTCCAAGCGTCTCCCGTGCGATTTAGCGTGCGGCGGGCGACCGTTGACCGCGTGGCCAAACCACTGCGCGGCGAATACGTGACCGGAAACTACTTTTCTACTTTTGGCATTCGCTCGTTTGCGGGCCGTCTCTTCTCCCCCGCTGATGACGGAGCTGCGGCTACTCCTGTTGCGGTGCTTAGCTACCGAGCGTGGCAGGGCACCTATGGGGCTGATCCCTCCGTGATTGGCTCCAATTATGTGGTCGAAGGCCATCCGTTTACTGTGATCGGGATTGCTCCGCCCGGCTTTTTTGGTGAAACGTTACGGAGCGATCCGCCCGATATCTGGCTCCCCTTGCAGCAGGAGCCTTTGATTGCCGGTCAGGGTTCGCTTCTGCATCAGTCCATCTCGGCATGGCTCCGCGTGATTGGCAGACTACGGCCCGGCGCGACAACGGCAGGCATGTCCGCACGGTTTACCGGCATTCTGCGTCAGTGGCTACAAAATGACGCCGGATACCCGGCTGCCTGGATGCCGGAACTCAACCGTGTGCTTCCCAAGCAAAACATCAACGTTGTTCCGGCGGGTGGAGGCGTTGCGGAGATGAAGGAAGATTATAGCCGTAGTCTCCATATTCTGCTTGCCGTGTGCTGCCTGGTGCTGCTGATTGCTTGCGCGAATATTGCGAATCTTCTATTAGCTCGCAGCATGGCACGACGCAGCCAGACGAGCCTTCGCCTTGCGGTGGGAGCTTCCCGTGGAAGGATTGTTTATCAATCATTGGTGGAAAGCGTTTTGCTTGCCCTTGGAGGAGGTGTTGCCGGGCTTATCGTTGCGGATGCTGCCGGACGTCTTCTTCTCGCGCTGGCGTTTCATAGCGCGCATTTCCTCCCGATCAATACGAATCCGTCGCTACCGGTGTTGGCTTTTGCGTTTGCATTATCCCTTTTCACAGGCGTGCTTTTTGGCACTGCCCCGGCTTGGTTTGCCACCAGGACCGATCCAGCCGAAGCGCTGCGCGGCGCAAATCGAAGCACAAGTGATAGTTCCGGGTTTTCGCGCAAGGCGTTACTTGTTGTGCAAGCGACATTGTCCGTGGTTCTGGTGGCCGGAGCCGCCATGCTGACGCGCAGCCTGAATAAATTGGAACACCAGGATTTTGGATTTCAAACGGCAAATAGGATCTTGATTAATTTAAACTCACCGCCAGCCACTTATACGCCGGAGCGCCTGGACGCTCTTTACCGCAATCTCGAAGATCGTCTCCGCCAGTTGCCGGGTGTGCAACAGGCCAGCCTTGCGCTTTATAATCCTCTTACCGACAACTGGGGAGAAGGGATTGTTGTCGAAGGCCATCCTGCTTCTCAGATGAATGAGAACTCGAACTCCTCGTTGAATCGCATCAGCCCTAGTTATTTTCGAACGATTGGTCAGCCTCTCCTTCGGGGAAGAGAGTTTACGGAGGCCGATGCTGGCACGACTGCTCCTGTTGCGATTGTCAATCAGGCTTTTGTCCGGCGATTTTTCCCGAGAGAAGATCCGATGGGTAAGCGCTTCGGCCTTGATCTGCCGGAGAATGCCAGTACCTTCCGTATTGTTGGTGTTGTGCGGGATGCCAAGTATACTCAACCTGATAAGCCCGCGCGCCCGATGTTGTTTTTGCCTTTGGCGCAACATGTTTTCTATAATCACGATCTGATGCGGAAGATCGAATCCCGCTCCCACTTTATCGGCGGAGCTGCGTTGCTGACGCATAGCGACCCAGGCGCTCTGGAGCCGCTGCTTAAGAAGGTGTTTAGCGAAGCAGATCCGAATCTGACGATTATCAGCATTCGCACAATGCAGCAGCAAGTTGATTTGAACTTTGATCAGCAGCGCGCCGTGGCCAGTCTCGCTGGTTTGTTCGGTATTGTCGCTTTGATTCTGGCTGCTGTGGGGCTCTACGGCGTGACCGCCTATACTGTCGCGCAACGGACAAGCGAGATTGGCATCCGCATGGCTTTAGGCGCTCACCGAACCAGTGTGATTCAGTTGATTCTACGCGGCGCGTTCCAAAAAGTGGCTTTGGGATTGGCGCTTGGTATTCCTTTGTCCATTGGAGCCGGGCGGCTCATCTCATCCCAACTCTATGGGGTCGCTCATTGGGACCCGTTGGCTCTTTCGGTTGCGATTGGTTCGCTGGGGCTTTGCGCTTTTGTGGCTGCCATGATTCCCGCTACCCGCGCTGCCGCCATTGATCCGATGAAGGCGCTTCGCACGGAGTAGTTACGGACGCTCGGGCATCGGGCAAAATGCTCCTTCGAAAAGCCTTCTACGATTTCCGGAATGCTCGATAAAGTGGTTTTATGATCCAGCCCGCTTGAGCGTCTGACAGTCCGTCTGCTCGTTCCCTGTAACTAGGATAATAGGATAAATTGATAGACTGTGACATAGTAAGCCATAACTTTCCCGGAGACCAGTTACTTCGATCCGTCATAGTGGAACTTACTTAATACGATGTTAGATCAACATGTGGCGCCAAGGCGGATGGCACCGTGCTTCATGATTGGACAGGAATTGTCATTTGAGCAGTGTTAGCCGGACCAGCGAACAAAATCTTGATCTTACGGACGCCCCAGTCAACAGCTCAACAGGGCATCGACACCGCTGGTTAAGATTTAGCTCGCAGACTAGATGGTCGATTTACGCGCTTCTCATAACGTTTTGCATCTACCGGCTTGCCGTTTTCAGACCTCAGCCGCTTGATGCGCCTGGCACGCTCCGTCCTATTCTCTACACCTTCTTTAAATGGTTCCTGGGGCATTCCGCCACTCTTGAAGAAGCGTTCGCAAGGTGGAGCACAATTTGCTCTCTGGCGTTGCTCGTACCCGCGGTGCTTGCGATTTTATACTACGGATGGCGTCATAACCTCATTAAGTTGCCGCTGCGCGCCGCACAGGTGCTGTGCTCACGCTGGCTCTTCTTTGCCAGCATTGCGGCGTGCTTGGTACTGTGCCGCTATCCTACGCTGCTCCAGGAAGAGTTCAACCCGGATGAGGGGGCATTCATAGCGGCAGCGCTCAAGCTGTTTTACGACCCGAATTACTTTCACGCGGCCGACTGCGGCACGAACGGTCCCCTTAATATCTACCCGCTGATGCTGCCGGCCATTTTCGGGTTCTCGCCCGATTTCGCGTCCAGCCGTGTACTAGTGATCGTGATCGTATTTCTCTGCGCCTTTCTCTTCCATCGCGCGATTGCGTTCATTGCTCCAGAGGAACTGGCGCGATTCGCCGTATTACCCTTCGTTGGGGCCATGGCAACGTTTAAAAATACTGAATTGCGCCATTACAGCTCCGAGTACGTGCCGTTATTGCTTATTTCGATAGCGTTGTACTTGAGTGTTCGCGTGCTGCGACATCCGGCAAAATATCAGATTCCCGTCTTCTCCATAGGCTTCATCTCTTCCGCAGCATTTTTCGCGAAGCTTCAATCGGTGCCAATTATTCTGAGCCTGACAGTGGTCGCGCTCGCCTATGTGTACGCAACCGGATATGCGGGAAAGAGATGGCGGCCGGCTCTGTTATTCGCTGTGGGCACGATGCCGCTGATGCTCATCAATGCGGTCCTATGTCTGAGTGCCGGGGTTTGGAAGGACTTTTGGATCAGTTACATTCGAGCCAATATCTATTATGCGGAAGGAGGGGCAGCGGGATTTGTGACGCTCCTCCGTCCATTTACCGAGTTCGTAGTAGCACCGTACGAAGTACGATTTTTTTTGTTCACGGTGTTTGCGGTTGGAGTGGCGTACTTGGCGGAAAGAGTGCGGCGGTGGCGCATGGCGACCGATCGCGACATGCTCGTGCCGCTCACTGCAATGTCAGCGATTATTGCTGCCAAGATTGTCCTGTCACCCTTGGATGGCTGGACGATCTACACTTATCTCGTGCTGGTGGCGCTCTGCATGGCCCCCCTGTATTTTGCCGTCTTGTATAGCATTAAGTCTCTCAGCCTCAATCCTGTCGGTTGGTTCGGATTTTTAGCGCTGATGTCCAGTGTGGCGGCATTCTATTCGGTTTATCGAGCTCACCGTCCGTTCCTGCACTATCTCTTATTTCTGTTTCTTCCGTTGTGCGCTGCTATGGCTTGGATGCTGATCCGGCAGGCTGGGCCGCTGGCCGAAGACTTGGAAGTTGTGGAAGATCGGCAAGTGTCCGCTAGAGTACCTCGCGGCCTTGCGTTTATCGCGCTGGTGCTTGCACTCATCTTTGCCTATCAGAGCTTCATATGGAGCTTTCACGACGATGAATGGTTCAAGAGGGCTGCGGCTTGGATTCGTCCGGGGGAAGGCGATTTTGTTCGTTCCGTCACCAGCCCCGGTCCCACGGTCTTCGTCTGGGGATGGAATGTTCGACCCTATTTAGGCTCGGGACGTGTGACGGCGACTAGGGATTTGATGGTAGCCAACTGTTTCCGCTCTTATAATGTTTGGGCCTCGCCGCCAACATTCGCCCCAACCCGAGAAACCCAAGAGATAGATAATTATTACCGAAAACGGGTAGTACATGATTTGCGCGCCAATCCACCCGAGCTGTTTATTGACGCGGTCAGCATAGGATCCTGGTTTATCAATGACCGAAGATATTTCGGTTTCGAGCAGGTGCCCGAACTTAATAAATTCGTAAAGGCAAACTATGTCTCTTTCACGGAACGCTATGAGCCAGGAATGCGTGGAGGCCAGGCTCTAGAACTCTATTACCTGCGCCGGGACCTCGCGGCCAAGTGGGGTTCGGTTCGTCTGCCCAAAACATGTGCACCGGGAGCATTGACGTGTTTTGCTATGCCTGCAGGCACATCTTTCGATGAGGCCACTTTCGCGGCACATAAGTTGCCAGCCATTCAGCTGCCTGCGCACGCGCGCATTGAAGCGCAGTTTACGCCTGTCGGGGTGCAAACCAACGTTGGAACTGTGTTTAACAACGAGGCCGTGTCCGGCAGTTTCCGCGGCTTTCGATTTCAAAGCATCGGTGGAGATCGTTACCGCCTGATTCTGGGGCTAGGCAAGACTTGGGCCTTTTCAAAGTCGGTTGTGCTGCCGCAAGGCAAACCCGCATCAGTGTCCATTGAGTTCAACGGCAATAACGTTTATATCCGGTGCAACGGCGCTGCCGTTGATGACATGCATCTTCCTTCGCGCATGGCCGATACTCCCGGCCCTGTTACTGTAGGATCGTGGCTCGACGGGCAGTGCCGCTTCTCTGGAGCGATTCAGTTTTTTCAGATTCTCGATTTGGAAAAAGCTAAATAAATGCCTATGGGTCCGGCACAGATTTCTCTCCGGCCTGACAGAACTAGAGTTCAGCGTCTTACGATGGGGTTTCCGGTAAGAAAGATCGCGTTACTGTTACTCCTTGTGGTAGCTGGATCTGCGGTTTTCGCGCTGACAATGCCTAGGAGGAAGAACTTGATTGTCAAGTGGGCCAGGGCTAAGATTGAGATCGCACACGGCTGCACGGTGTTTACACCCGGCATCTTCGACGGAGAGGATCGATTCAAAGAGACAGTAGGCAAAGCAGTTGAAATCCAGCGGGACGGCCCGATTACGATGTATGACACGCCGATTGGATCGATCTGGTATCCCACTGGCGCATGGACCTTGCCCGCACTCGTGGAAACGAGCCAAGCTGACGAGTATCACCTGCATTCAACGGTTAAGTCTGGTGATGTCGTACTAGATGTTGGAGCCAATGTGGGCACCGAGACAAGATCCGCGCTGTCCGCTGGTGCTGGCCTGGTGGTTGCTATTGAACCAGAGCCGCTGAGTCTGAGTTGCCTGCGCCGGAACCTTTCGGCGGAAATTCGCGAAGGAAAGGTTGTTGTCGTGCCGAAGGGTGCATGGGACAGGGAGGAGATGCTGACATTGCACTTAGACCCGGCAAATGCAGGTAGCGCCAGTTT
>JBJMGL010000398.1:0-2130 GCA_045807985.1 Bryobacteraceae bacterium | reverse complement strand
GAATGGGCAAATAACGCAGGTAAAACAACTCAATAGGCCGGTTGACCCAGTTCAGCACATCGTTGCCGCTGGCCGCCACCGAGTGAATTTGCGTTCCGTTCGGGCCGGTGAGCGTGTCAAACTTCACGGTGACGTTCGTGGCTGGGCCGTGGCCGGCTTCAAGCACCAAATTGAAACTCAGCACCTCATTCTGAGCCCCGGCTAAGGTAATGCCCTGTCCATTCCACACTCGATTGAGAACTTTTCCTGTCAAGTTCTCAACGTGGTTCGTCGCACGCAACTCATCCTGTGTAACTTTGTCTCCTCCCTCATTCGCCCAGATTCCGGTGATTTGACTCGGAGCTGGAAATAAATGGGAAGCGATGGAGAAACCGAGTACAAGAACGCGGAGAAAAGTCGCTGATCTTCGCCCCACTCTACTTGCTTGGAAGGTCAGCAGACTTACTCGCACGTAAGTGTTATCGCCGCTTCAGAGTGGTCAGGAGATCAGAACTTTCTGACGAGAGAACGCAAATAGAGAAGGAACTTAAGCGAAAGCAGTAACGAAAAGCGGCGCGGCTCTGCTGAAGATTTCGCTTCCCCTACCGCTTACGACTTCCAACTGCAATTCAGAAACGGCGGGATAGCATACCGGCTCGATAGCCCCGATTGCTCTTTCGCCCTGTTTTCCAGCCACGGACAACAGATCCAGTACAAGGGGACAAGGACGAGATCTTGATGCTTAAGTACTCGGGTCACTGCTCAGCAAGTAGTGAAATTGTGACTTTACCCATTCGTTGGCCGTTTGGCAACTGGATGGGTTCTTTCCGGTACGGGAAGCATCCACTTGCCGCATGAACAAAAGATGCCCTTTTCAAATACGCGGTGAGATCAAATCCGCTGGCCCAAAATGAGATGCTGGCCAGAAGTCACTTTACTGCAATCCCCACTTCAAGAGCACTATTTAAATTTCCATTTTGACCGAATGAGCTTTCTATAAGAATCCATCTCGTTTTTTCAGTATTAACGGCAATCTGGCTCCGTGCTTTAGCACCGGTTCCTAGTCCAGCACAGGAAATGGATTGGCGCTTGCCGGAGTCGGCAGCCGACGAGGCAACTGCAGATCAGGCATCGGTTTGGCTTGGAACAACCGGCGCGTCAGCTTTGCGATACGCCTGGCCCAAAGATTGGCTCGTTCGCGTCGGGCGCTGTCTGTCGCAATGCCGGTGCTCGCATACATCTGCCGGTACAACTTCGAAATGAATACAAAGGCCAGGCGAGCCCGGAGGTTCGGCGTACAGCGTGAACGCTTCCAGATGGCGGGCAGGCTGTAGAAGTGATCCCAAACGCTTTGCGTTCGGGCGCGCATCTCATCCGAACTCATCGTCGGGTGGGGCATGAACATCTTAGGCCTTTTGTCTGGCGGAATAAGCCAGTAGCGCGTGATGGGAATACCTTCTACCTCCGGCGGATGGTGACCAAACCCCTTTTCCCAACGCTCGAAATCGACCGTGCCGCAGAACGGAGTGAGCATCACGAATTGGGCAAAGGTTAGCCCTGACCGTTGAGCAAGCTCCTCGGTGGCTTGAAATGTATCCTGCCGATCCGTTGGCAACCCGAAGATGAAGGAGCCGAGTACATGGACGCCATGTTCTTCAAATTGTCGAAGTCGCTTCACAAGGTTCTCACCGGATAGATTGAAGTCCTTGAATACGGTTTTGAGGCCCTCTTCAGTGACGGCCTCGACCCCCACCAGCGCGCCTTTTATGCGAGCGTTGCGCATGGCATCCAGAAACTCAGGATCCTCAGCCGATTCCATGGTGATCTGCGTAAAGAACACCATGTCCTTTGGCAGTTCGGCGAGGCGCTCCATCAGTTCGAATCGCTCTGCTCGGATCGCTTTCAACCATGCAACCCGCGCTGTATTGTTCTGCCGCTCCGCCAGTTTGATATCAGTCAGGGAAACAGGGTAGAAGTTATCGTCGGCCAGCGCGATAAAGCGGAAGCCTCGACGGCGAAGCTCTACAATCTCATCAATGATGGGCTCCGAGGGCCTTTGGCGGGGGCGTTGGCCATCCGTGCGCCATACCGAGCAGAAGGAACAATGTTTCGCGCACCCACGAACCGTCTGCACGGAGGCCCACATATAGT
>JBJMGL010000397.1:0-6038 GCA_045807985.1 Bryobacteraceae bacterium | reverse complement strand
GTCTACGGGATGACCGCCCTGTGCTGTACTGCCCCCGTGGAGCGGGAGCTCGTTGCGCCGGGGCCGACACCAGCCGGTGAAGGTGGTCGGGTGACACGGATCCTCGGATCATCACTACTTTCCGGGCCTGACAACTCTGTCGAATCAGAGCGCGGGCACGCTCGGCTCCTTCCCTACGCAGCATCTGGTAACGGTACTGGGTGATCCCCACCCAGTGATACTGGATATCGCACACCGCAGGCCCGCTGTGTCGATACTCAGCCATCCCCTCCTTCTCGTAGACAACTGCTCAAAGCGAACCGCCTCAAGGCGGTGGGTTTAGACCAAGCGATGGAAACGAAACGGTCATAGGACTAGTAGGGAGTTTGACCGCCAGTGGCTCCATAGACTTCGCCAGTGACGTAGCGCGCCTCGTTGGAGGCGAGAAAGACGAAGAGAGGTGCGATCTCGACAGGTTGCGCGGCGCGTTCAAACAATGTATCTTTGCCGAAATTTTTCACTTTTTCCTCGGGCATGGTGGATGGAATCAGCGGCGTCCACACGGGTCCGGGCGCGACGGCATTGACCCGTACGCCGTGTTTCATGGCAAGTTGGGAGAGTGTCTTCGTCAGACTGACAATGGCCGCTTTGGTGGCGGCATAGGGAACTAAGCTCGAACTTGGATCGTAGGCTTGAATGGAAGCGGTGTTGATCATCGCGCTCCCCGGTTTCATGCGCGGCAGCGCGGCGCGGCCTAGCCAGAAAAGGGCGTATACGTTGGTTTTAAAGGTGCGGTCAAACTCTTCCGTGGTGAACTCCTCCAATTTCTCGTGAGACATCTGGAAGGCTGCGTTATGAACTAAAATGTCCAGCTTTCCAAATTCCTGGAATGCGCGTTCCACCACCTCGTTGCAGTGCTGTTCCTGACGTAGGTCGCCTGGAATTTTAACGGCTTTACGCCCAGCTTTTTCAACCCAACTGACGGTTTCATTGGCGTCCGGCTCTTCCTCGGGGAGATAGGTGAAAAGAACATCGGCACCTTCCCGTGCATAGGCAATGGCAATGGCGCGTCCAATACCACTATCGCCGCCAGTGATAATCGCTACTTTGCCGGTGAGACGACCCAACCCTTTATACGACTCCTCGCCGTGGTCGGGCTTAACGTTCATCTCCTTTTCGATACCGGGATGCTCAATATTTTGTTCGTTGTACTCCGGCTTGGGCCCCTTCGTTTTGGGATCGGTTGTTGCCGGGTGCTGTAAGGCGCTGCTTTCTGGCATAAGATTCCTGTATGAAATTTCATTAAGTGGACACAGCGGCAGGAACTTTTTTGTTATGGGAAAAACACTGGCTTTTCGGCATCCAGGTTTTCCATTAGTTGTTTACCCTAACGTTCAGCAAATTACTTTAAGCTCGTTACAACCTAGCCCGTTACTATCGCCTGACTCTTCTGATATAAATGTTTACAAAATTCTCACAAACCACTAGCAACGTAGTAAGTTATGCTGCTTATGATTGAGTCACGGGTCTTTTCACAGAAGAGAACCTGAGAACTTTACCAGGAGATTTTGATGCGATTACGTTCAGCAATTGGCACAGCGATTCTTTCCCTTAGTTGCGGGTTGTCCCTTCAGGCAGCCACCGTTTACAACGAAGCGGTGCAAGGAGATTTTTCCAACTCGGGCCTGAGTCCTACGCAGGTCACGGTAGCAACTGGCTCGAACCAGATCATCGGCACCACCGGAAACAGCGGTAGTGGCACCGATCGCGACTATTTCACCATCACGGTGCCAACCGGCTTACAGATGACCGCCCTGATGGAAGTAGCGGGTACGACGGTCGGTGGCGCGGTTTCGTTTATCGGCTTGCAAGCCGGTAATCAGGTTACTTTACCGACCAACACACAGACTGCCAATGGACTTCTGGGGTGGTCTCACTATGGGGGAGCGACCACGGATACCGATCTTTTTGCAGTCATGAGCGTGCCCAGTAATGGATCGAGCGGCTTTACAGCGCCTTTGAATGCCGGGAACTATTCTTTTTGGATTCAAGACTTCAATGCCGGATCGTTTTCATATACCTTCAATCTCGTGCTTGCACCAGCCGCCTCGCCGGTTCCCGAGCCGAAATCGTATGCCATGATGCTGGCTGGCTTCGTTGCGCTGGTTTTCCTGTGCAAACGCCGCCAGCGAGCGATCTCTTAACAAACCTTTTACAGCAGCCGAACAAATCTCCTTATAGAAGCGCGTAAGATCGAGTTCAGGTCGCCAGTAATTGATTTACCTTACAGGCGATCTACCGAACTTATCCGCATTAATTTATTAGGAGATTTTGATGTTAGTTTATTCCCGCCAGCTTTTTCGCACGCTTCTCTCTTTCGCGATGCTGGCTTCGCTTTCACTTGCGGCGGCGCAGAACATAAAGGCCGCTGTTATTTCTGACCCGGCTGGAGATTTTCTGCCATCCTATACGGGGCCTAAGAATGGTGACCTGGACGTAATCAGAGCGGAGGTTTCCTTCGACGGCTCCAATTTCTTATTCACGAGCACACAGGCCGCATCGGTTGGCCTCACAACTGGAGGATTTTATGTATGGGGAGTCAACAGGGGAACCGGACTCCAGGGATTCCCGGCGATCGCTCCGGGAGTTCTTTTTGATTCCGTCGTTATCCTCAATCCCGCTGGCGGCAGCACTGTGCGTGATTTAATTACTAGCACCAGCACCGCGATCAGCAATATCAGCTTTTCAGGCGCAACAATCAGCGGAACCGTTCCACTCAGCGCATTGCCTTCCAGGGGTTTTGCGCCCTCGCAGTACACGGTTAATCTCTGGCCGCGCTTCGGCGGGGTTACTGGAGATCCAGCAATTTCTGATTTTGCTCCCGATAATTCGAATGTGCTTGTGACCACCAGCGCGGTTCCTGAGCCTTCTACCATTTCGCTGTTTGGAATGGCCGCCTGCGGCATTCTCGGCGTTTTTCGGTTCCGTCGAAAGAATAGCTCTCAATAGAAGTTGGCAATTTTTCTTGACAAGGATACGACAGTTGCTTACTGCTTAATTTGTCGTTTACTTTCCTGCCCATTCATGAGGCGAATGGGGCCGAGGACACCATCCTCCGAAGCGTGTCCTCGGCCATTTTTTAGATCGCCCCGATCACTTCGTTTTTGGCTCTTCTATTGGCAGGCGCAGGCAGAAGCGAGTCCCCCCCGTGTGAGCGGCGTCGATCCAAAGGTCTCCTCCTTGCGCTCGGATGGTCTGCCTGGACAGTGTTAATCCCAGACCTAGCCCGTTTTGCTTCCCCTCAGTCATAAAGGGCTGGAAGAGAACGGCTTGCAGTTTAGGGGAGATACCCCGGCCGGTGTCGTCGATGTGAAGCTCAACATCCTTTTCCGCGGCCTTTGCGGTGACCTCTATTTTACCGTCGAGACCGATGGCTTGGAGCGCGTTCTCAAAGAGGTTGGAGAAGACGCGTTCCACCGGCGACAACTCAATAAATACCCCGAGAGCCGGAGGCACATCTGCCCTGAATGTGATTCGGCAGCTTTCCGCCCGTTCCTCCCACGGCGCCCAAGCAGTTGCCACTAAATCGTGCAATAGACAGAACTCCTTGTGCCCAGGCTCCTTGCGGGAAGCGTCGAGAAGTTCTTGCAACACTTTGAGCAGGCCGTGAGAAGCCTGGTACATGTTACGGGCCAGTCGTTTTACTTGCGTTGCGGGTAAGTCATTTTCCGCCAGCATTTCAGCGCCCGCATAGATCGAGGCAAGCGGATTGCGCAGGTCATGAACGACGGTAGTTGCCAGACGCGCCACGGTTGTCAGTCTTTCATGCCGGATTAACTCCGCTCTGGCGTCCTCCAGTGAGGAACTCATTTTGTTAAAGCTGAAGGCCAGCCTGCCTAGTTCATCGTCATTTTTGGTATGTACCTGAACACCGTAGTTGCCGCTCGCAATTTCCATCGCGGCCCGGTCCAGTTCCGCAATGGGCCGCAACATTTTTTGCGCCAGAGCATACGTGCCGACGAGGGCCGTAACTAGCGCGGAAAACCAGAGCAAGAGGACTATCTTACGCAAATCCTGCAAGCCGCGCTGCGCTGTTGCGAGTGAGCGCAGGATACAGAGCATGCCCGTGCTGGAAGACTCTATTCCAGGCAGAGTGCGCCCGATAGCAAGGTAATCCACGCCGCCAGACTGGATGCGCGAAGTGTGCTGCGACTGGCCGTTTGACAAACAGGATGCGCCTACTGCCGCAAGATCGGCTTTATTTGTCAGAGTGGAGACAATGGTATGGGGTTTTAGCTGAAATACGAAGTCGCTGCCGCCTGATGCCTGCTTGAGAGAAGAAAGAAAGCTGGCATCCAATTCGAATCCCGTGACCAGCGTGTTTAACAGGCTTTGTCCGTTTGCGCCTTCCACATAGACAGGAGTGATCACGATTTGAAGCAATCTGCCGTTTTGCTCCAGAAGACCCGAGACTTGTTGGGGAAATTGGGAAGCTACCGTCCTTATGAACGGAAGATCCTGATAGGGATGAAATACCGCAAGTCCTCCGGCGCAGGCAATTACTTTTCCGCTTCCATCCGTGACAGCGAAAGAGGTGTGCGCGGAAGAGATGTAGTTTTGAAGCTCGCCAGCGGTGTCCTGAATGGTGGCCGCGTCTCCTGTTAGAAAGGCCGCGCGCACATCGGCCATTCTGCTGATAACCTTGCTGATCTGTCCCAGGCGAAGCGTGCGTTCGTGCCACAAAGATTCGTAGGCTCCGAAGCCGGCTTGCACTTCCCCCTCGACAGTCCGGGAAGCTTGCGCGGAGATACTATGCTCCAGAAGGTAGCCGGTAACGGCAAAAACGGCCGTCAGGATGAAAGACCCAAGTAAGAGCAGCTTCGGCAGCAGCGACCGGCCCATGAAGTTCACTGCTGCGTTCCTGAATATCCAGTCGCATCCGCAGCGGGCGCGTAGGGCTTTCCGTATTTGTTCATATGAGGAATAGGGAGATAGCCAGCTTGAGAAATGTTAAAAGAACCCAGGTCTTCCGCCTCTTTGCCAATGAGCACTGTTCGGCTTAAGCTTTCCAGGGTTTTGTCGGTGGCATTTTCGTAATAGAACGCCAGCCGATAGGTTCCTTTCGGCACTCCTTCTATTTGGAATGTGCCGTCCTTTCCCGTGACCGCGAAGTATGGCGTATTTACTACGACAATCACGGCGCTCATGGCGGCATGGATATTGCAAAAGACTCGGACCACGCCTGCCCGCCGGAACGTAATGCTGCGGGTTGTGCCGGGCGGGTAAAGCCCAACGTCGAAGACTTGGCCGTTGTAGTTTGAAAAAGCGTTATGAAAGATGGGATCGTCGTTGGGGAAATCGACGGTAGCGCCTACGGGTACCACCAGCACGTGGGGCGAGAAGGTTTTGTTCTTCTGCCTGATGCGCATCTTCGATGGATTCGGAGCAGTAGCGGCGGATTCGCCGGTCAGCGGCTGGAGCCAGACAACCACTCCTGAGCAATCCCGCGAATTATGAGCATGGAGCTGTTCGCTGGTCAGGTTGATCCGTCCCGTGATGCTGGAGGCAACCAGAGTCAGAACTGACAAGCTAAAACAGATAAGCGATTGCCAGATCATAATGATTGTTCACGCGGTTTCCAATCCCCAGGTAGGTCGTCCGTACCCGGCCCACTTCGAAACTGCCGAGAACATTCGGGGCCAAAAGATAGGTCATGTTTGCCGCATAAGCCTGGTTTTTCCCGATCCTTCCAGTTAACAGGTTTCGATTCTGATCATCCTGCTGGCCCCCATAGAGATTGAATGACAGACGTTGCGTGGGCAGAAAGCGCACTTCGGACCAGCCGCCGATGCCTCCAACGGCAAGCGGGGGACTTGCTCCTATTTGGGTGAGGCCGCCCAAGGCTCCCAGGCTGGCGAAATTTCTTCCCCGGAAGAACATGCCCTTGAATTCGAGCCAGCTTTCGGGCTTGAGGAACCAATCGACGGTAAAAAGGCGGGAAGGCACCGAAAAGCCGTTGAAATGACTGGTGCTGACATGAAATCCTGTGCCTATTTCGG
>JBJMGL010000396.1:0-18093 GCA_045807985.1 Bryobacteraceae bacterium | reverse complement strand
TCTCTTGCCGGTGCGATCTGTCGGCGTGCAAGGCGACTCCCGCAGTTATCGCAGTGTTTTGGCCTTGGAAAGTAAGCCGACGCTGGCCGACATTCAGAAGACTGCGCCAGCACTAATCAATAGCCGCATCGATATTAACCGAGTAGTCGCGCTCTGCGGCAGCAAAGCTCCACTCAGCGACATGCAGGTAAACGAAGCTTCGATCAATAAGAAGCGCCTCGACGTATTGCGCGAAGCGGACGCAACAGTTCGCGCCTTCTCCCTCCAATCCGGCTTCGAAGAACAAGTCTGGCAATTTCCAGTCGTGCTCCTGCCGCTAGGAACCGAAACCTCGCCGGAATCTGTTGTATTACGGCCTATTGACTCCGTCGATGGGATGACCGCTGATGTCGTGCTGATGAATCCCGATAAGCTGGAAAAATTAACCAAGCGCCTGCTGTGCTTGCCCGAAATTGCAGCGGTTTTCTATGATCTTACGCACAAACCCCCGGGCACCATTGAGTGGGAGTAGCATGTAGCTGAGTGAGTTATATGCGATGAAAACTCTTCAAAATATCCCGCGTGCCGTACCGCAGCGCAATAGGGCGGCCGTGCGGACAGGTCATTGGATACTCGCATTCCGACAGAGCACGTAACAACCAGTCAATCTTACTCGGCTCCAGCTTAGTGTTGATCTTGATAGCGGCTCGGCAGGCAATGGTCGCGCAAACATCGCGCCGGATTTCATCGAGTGAAGCCGAACGCAATTCCGTCTCGGCAATCTCTAGAATTTCGAAAATGATCTTTTCCAGATCTGCCGGACCGACGCCCGCAGGGGCTGCCTTGATCGCAATTGTCCTCTGGCCGAATGGCTCTGTATCAAAGCCATACGCATTCAACTCATCCGCAATGCGCGCATACTCAAATTGCTGACCTGGCGTCAATTGTAGAACCAGCGGCATCAGCAATTGCTGGATTTCCACGGTTCCGGCGGCGCGCTGCCGAAGCACCTGTTCGAACAGGATGCGTTCATGCGCGACATGCTGATCGATAATCCACAATCCGTCACGGCTTGCGGCAACGATAAAACTGTCATGCAGTTGTCCCATGGGACGCAGATCCGGCAGTGCGGCAAGGGTCTGTACGCGATCCCAATCCGCCGGTAATTGCCCGAGCGCTCCATGCGTATCCGGTACGCGCCGCACCGGTCGCGGTGTGTTAATAACAGGCGTGTGGTTTAAAGCAATTGCCGGCTGTGGTGTCGGGCTGATTCTGATCTCCGGCTCCTGTCCGCTTTCTGCCGCAATCTCCTGCGTTACGGGAGCGGGTATCTCACCGGCAGCAGGTTCAACCGCCATCGCTTCCATGACCGCCGTGAACTCGGAATAAGGAAGATCAGCAGCGCGCTGCTGAACTGGCGGAGAAGGCTCACGCACGCTCTCCCGCATTACAACCGGAGAAGTGGGAAGCGGAATATGGGAAACCGGGCGGCTCTCCATCAGCACTTCACGCACGCCATCGCGGACAAAGTCGTGAACCACGGAACTATGCCGGAAACGCACTTCCGTTTTGGAAGGATGCACATTGACATCCACTTCGCCCGGATCGCAATTCAAAAACAAAAGAGCAAAAGGAAAGCACCCCGGAGGCATCAGATTGTGATATGCCGCTTGCATAGCGTGCAGAAGAAGCTTGTCGCGGATCAGCCGCCCATTCACAAAAAGGAAAACCGAATTACGATTCAGCTTTTGCACATGCGGCCCGGAAACCAGACCTTCCAGCGAGAACTGCGCCATTTCCGGTTCAGCCGGAACTTGCTGCTCCTCGGACTGCGGGTGAAAGGGTACATAAGGCGGAGGCAGACGAAGCTCAAAAATACGCGGGCTGATGTCGACCAAGTCCGTCATGATCTCCGAACCAAACACCTGAAAAGCTCGCTCGCGAAGGGTCTCTACCGGAGTGACGTTTAATAATTCCCGCCCTTCGTGGTAAAGCTCAAACCGCTTATTGACATGACCCAAACTGTAATGAGTAACCAACGATCCAAGATGCGCCAGCTCAGTCTGGTCAGACCGCAGAAATTTCTTGCGCGCCGGGATATTAAAGAACAGATCACGCACTGCAACCGCTGTCCCGACAGGTCGCGCGATTTCATCACAACGCAGCAGTTTGCCGCCGTTGATCTCTACCGCCGTTCCCGTTCGCTCCTCCGCTGATCGTGTTTCAAGAAGCAAACGGCTCACAGACGCAATGGACGGCAGCGCCTCTCCACGAAAGCCCAGTGTTGCAATGGCCAGTAAATCTTTAACGTCCCTCAGCTTGCTCGTCCCATGACGCTCAAACGCCAACAGTGCATCGTCACGCAACATGCCGCAGCCATTATCCTGGATACGGATCAGCCGACGGCCGGCGCTCTCGGCATCAATGCGAATATCAGTCGCGCCTGCGTCCAGCGCATTCTCCAGCAGTTCTTTAACGACAGAAGCGGGCCGCTCTACCACCTCCCCGGCAGCGATTTTATTCGCAACATGATCAGAGAGAATTCGTATGCGGCCCATCGAAAGGTTTAAGGCGATTTGCGCGTGAATCAGCCGCTCATAGCAGCCAGGAATTCCGCGTTGCTGCGCGTTCTCCCCAGCTTGTCAATCAACAGTTCCATGGATTCCACAGGCGAGAGCGGGTTCAGCACCTTACGCAGCACCCACACGCGGTTCAGCTCTTCCTTTGGCATCAGCAACTCTTCCTTACGGGTGCCGCTGCGGTTGATGTCAATGGCCGGGAACACGCGTTTATCCACCAGCTTGCGGTCCAGATGGATTTCCATGTTGCCCGTACCCTTGAACTCCTCAAAGATCACGTCATCCATACGGCTTCCCGTATCGATCAGCGCAGTCGCCACAATCGTCAGCGAACCGCCTTCCTCAATATTGCGCGCGGCTCCGAAGAACCGTTTCGGACGCTGCAGCGCATTGGAATCCACGCCGCCTGAGAGCACTTTGCCGGATGGCGGAACCACTGTATTGTAAGCGCGAGCCAGACGGGTAATCGAGTCCAGCAGAATCACCACATCGCGCTTATGCTCAATCAGCCGCTTGGCTTTTTCGATCACCATTTCCGCTACTTGCACGTGCCGCGCCGCTGGTTCGTCGAAGGTCGAGCTAATCACTTCGCCGCGCACGGAACGCTGCATATCCGTGACTTCTTCCGGGCGCTCATCAATCAGCAGAACAATCAGATTCACTTCCGGATGATTGACGGTAATCGAATTAGCGATGCTTTGCAGCATCATGGTTTTACCAGTGCGTGGAGGAGCTACGATTAAACCGCGCTGTCCTTTTCCGAGCGGCGTCAGCAAATCCATCACGCGGCCTGAGAAGTTGTCTTTGCTCGTCTCCAGTTTCAGCCGCTCATCCGGATAAAGCGGCGTCAGGTTGTCAAAGAAAATCTTATTGCGCGATTCCTCCGGCGGCTCAAAATTGATCGCGTCAACTTTAATCAGCGCGAAATAGCGCTCGCCTTCTTTGGGCGGACGAATCTGGCCCGATACGGTATCACCCGTGCGGAGATCAAACCGCCGGATTTGCGAAGGCGAAACGTAAACATCATCAGGACCCGGCAGGTAATTGTATTCGGGAGCGCGCAAGAACCCAAAGCCATCGGGCAAGCACTCCAGCACGCCTTCCGAGAAAATCAGCCCGCTCTTTTCGGCTTGCGTCTGCAAGATCTTGAAAATCAATTCCTGCTTACGCAAGCCAGCCGCGCCAGCCACTCCCAGATCTTTCGCGATCTGATTGAGCGCCTGGATGCTCATATCTTTCAGCTCAACCAGATCCAGCGTGGTGCTATTCCGCTGACTACCCTGCCCGGTGTTGCCAATGGAATGACGTCCGCGCCGTTGAAACTGTCCGCCTCCTTGTGACGGAATACCACCCTGTTGCTGCCCACCCGGTGTTGCCGCAGCGGACTGAGCGGCGCTCGGAGGAGCAGCGCCGGAAGTAACGGCAGCCGAGCTATTCTCCGGCGCATTCTTCAATTCGTTCGTAACCGGCTTTTGTTCAGGAAGCCTGCTTTCCGCCGGCTTCACGTCCGTGGGTGTCTTCGTTTCCGCCGAAGACCGGCTTTCCGCAGTTGATCTACGTATGCCCTCACCGCTAGCAGGCCTACTTCCGTTTACCCTTGCTTCGCCAGTCCCTCGCGACCGGGCCGCTCCCGTCCGCTCCGGTCTTGGTTCCGCTGACCTGCCGTTCTCAGCAGATCTCCCGTTGGTAGCCTTGGGAGGCTCCCCTGTTTTATTCTCGGCATTTTTCGGAGCAGGTTCTTTCACTTCAGGCGGTTCTGCTACGGCTGTTGCGGTCTCAGTTACTGCCTCCGTCTCCGGAACTTCCGATACCGAAGCGTCATTCGATGGCTTCGCCTCACTTAATTCCATCTGCACCTGACGATCTTCATTAATCTCTTGAGGCTTCTCGTTGGGCGTGCCTTCGGTGGCACCCGCGCGGTCTACTTGTTCTTGATCTTCGAGATGATTTGCCAAATTTCCCTCACTCCCCGGCCATCAATGACCGAGAACGGCACCGGCTCGCAATCGGGCGCTTCGCCCCTCATCGCAGCCAGCCCGGCTTTTAGTTGATTACTGCTTTTCAGTTTGTCGGCCTTGGTGATAATCACCTGGTATCGACGGTTGTGGAACTCCAGCCAGGCCTTTAGTTCCAAATCCATTTCCATCCACCCCCGCCTGGCATCGATCAGGAGGAGCGATAACGCTAAATTTTGCCGGTATCGCAAATAACTTTCAATCAGCTTTTTCCAACGGGCCTTTTCCTCCAGTGAAACCTGCGCGTACCCATATCCAGGTAAATCAACAAATCGCAGGTCGTTGTTGATTTGGAAAAAGTTGATCAGTTGAGTACATCCCGGACGGGAGCTGGTAAAGGCCAGCCCCGATTGCCCGGTCAGCTTATTCAACAGGCTGGACTTGCCAACATTACTTCGCCCCAAAAAGGCGACTTCCGCGGGCCCGTCCAGCAATTCAGGCGGGAACTGTTCCGGCGTTGCCGCGCTGATAATCAGTTTAGGAAGGGACGAGTTCTCCATCCCTTCCGGCTGCTTCCTGGCAACGCGCTTAACTACTTGTGTTCCTACCACGGCTTACTTCCATGTAAACGCGGAGCTTATTGCAAAGCCGCGTTCTAGTGCGTCAGTTTATCTTCGTTTGGCCGAGCCGTCAGTTCTACTCCAGTCGCTACCGAAGCCAGCGGCAGCGCCACAATTTCCCGTTCCAATGCAACCTTCAATACTTCATCCATCGATGTCGTAAAGTGCAGCTTCATCTCTTTCCGGACGTTCTCAGGAATATCCACTAAATCTTTTTCGTTGTCCTTCGGCAGAACAAGTTCAAAGATCCCCTGACGGTGAGCGGCCAGCATCTTTTCTTTTAAGCCCCCAATCGGCAGCACGCGCCCCCGGAGCGTAATCTCGCCCGTCATGGCGAGGTCGCCACGAACCGGGATACCCGTCAATGCGCTGCAAATACTTGTTGCAATTGTAATGCCAGCCGAAGGGCCGTCCTTAGGAATAGCGCCTTCAGGAACGTGTACGTGAATATCGAGATGCCGGTAGAAATCCTTCGGCAGTCCCAGGTATTGCGCCCGTGACCGCACATAGCTCATGGCGGCTTGCGCGGACTCCTGCATGACATCGCCCAGTTTGCCGGTAATTGTCATCTTGCCCCGGCCTTCCATAACGCTGGCTTCCGTCGTCAGAATCGATCCGCCTACTTCGGTCCAGGCCAAGCCTGTCGTTGCGCCAATCTCATTCTTCTTCTCGGCATCCAGATCGCGGAAACGCGCTGGCCCTAGAAGTTCCGAAACCTTTTCCGGTGCAATCACAATTTTATCGATGGGCACCAGAGGCGTTTCCGCCGCTTTCGCTCTCTTTTTGCTTTTCTTGGTGCTCTCGACCGCTTCCTCGGCTTGCAACGGAACGTCCTCTTCGATCAGTTCGGCAGGCGCTTCGCCTGTAGTCAATGTTTCGGCGGTAACGTCCTCCGGCGTGGGTGATTGCGCTTCCACTACTTTGCGCGCCACCTTCCGGCACAGATTTCCGATTTCACGCTCTAAATTACGAACGCCAGCTTCCCGCGTATAGGACTGAATGAGCGCCTGCAAGCCAGAGTCCATAAACTCCACCTGCTCTCCCGAAACGCCCGTGTCCTTCATCTGCTTGGCGACTAAAAATCGCTTGGCAATTTCCAGTTTCTCCAGTTCCGTATAGCCGGAAAGGCGAATCACTTCCATGCGGTCCTGCAAAGCGGGCGGGATAGTGTGCAGCACATTGGCGGTAGCAATAAAGAAGACCTGGCTCAGGTCGTATTCAACGTCCAGGTAATGATCCATGAACGAAGAATTCTGTTCCGGATCAAGCACTTCGAGCAAAGCCGCCGACGGATCGCCACGGAAGTCCATCGACATCTTATCGACTTCGTCCAGCATGACGATCGGGTTCTTGGTGCCAGCCTTTTTCATCATCTGAATCAACTGACCCGGTAGAGCGCCAATATAGGTACGGCGATGACCCCGAATCTCCGCTTCATCGCGCACGCCGCCCAATGAAAGGCGAACAAATTTCCGTCCCGTCGCTTTCGCAATCGACATTCCCAAAGAAGTTTTGCCCACTCCGGGAGGCCCGACAAAGCACAAGATAGAACCTTTTGGATTCTGCACCAGGCGACGAACCGAAAGGAACTCTAAAATGCGCTCCTTGATCTTTTCCAGGCCGTAATGGTCGCCTTCGAGCACCTGGCGCGCAAACTTCAGGTCGCGAATTTCTTTGGTCCGCTTTTTCCATGGCACGGCCAGCAGCCAGTCCAGGTAATTACGGGAAACAGTGGACTCAGCCGACATCGGCGGCATGCCTTCCAAACGCTTCAACTCAGCGGTCGCCTTTTCATGGGCTTCCTTGGTCATGCCGGCAGCGTCAATTTTCTTTTTCAGCTCGTCATATTCGCTCTTCTCGCCGCGCCCAAGCTCTTTCTGGATCGCCTTAATCTTCTCGTTAAGGTAATACTCTTTCTGCGCCCGCTCCATCTGCCGTTTGACACGGCCCTGAATGGTGCGGTCCACGTTCAGCTTTTCAATTTCGATATCAAGCAGATCGGCCACGCGAGTCAGCCGGTCCACGGGATCAAAGATTTCGAGCAGTTCCTGCCGCTCTTCAATCGTGAGCTGCAAATTTGCGCCCACGGTGTCGGCCAGCTTCCCTGGATCGTCAACCCGAATGGCCGCGATCATCGTTTCGTAATTCAGGTTCTGGCTCAGCTTGACGTACTGCTCAAACAGAATAGTAACGCGGCTGGTCAGCGCTTCCAGCTGATTGCCGCCCTCAATTTTGTAGGAAGTGGTTCGGACAACAGCGCGGAAATACCCTTCTTCTTCGCCCACCGAGATAACTTTGCCGCGCTCGACGCCCTCCACCAGAACTTTAATGTTTCCGTCGGGCTGCTTCAGGCTCTGGACAATATTGGCCACAGTGCCAACCGAGTAGATTTCATCCGGTCTCGGCTCATCTATGGACGCATCATGCTGGGTAGCCAGAAAAATCTTCTTGTCACCCATTAATGCTTCTTCTAAAGCACGGACACTCGATTCGCGTCCCACCACAAAGGGAGTCATCATGAACGGAAAGATGACTACATCCCGGATGGGCATCATAGGCAATCGTTTCGTATCCGTTTTATCTTTCGTCGTGACCATTTTTTCTTTCTAGGCGGATTATTTGTCCCATGAACAAGGGGACACAAGAATGGAAATCAGCAAATATTTCGCTGAAAGTCGCTGAGGCGGAGAAAACTCCCCGCGAGAACAAAGGCTGGCTAGCCCGCCTTTTCGAGCACAGCCATGTTGATCTTTTGCGTAAGTACCATCTCCTTCGTGACCATAAACTCACGAACCTTTTTAAATGTAGGGAGATAGTACATCAGGTCGAGCATGAGATCTTCCAAGATCATGCGCAGACCACGAGCACCCACTTTACGCTCCATTGCCAGTTGTGCAACCGCGTCCAGTGCGTCTTCGCTAAATTTGAGCTTAACATTCTCAAACTCAAAAAGTTTCTGGTATTGCCGAATAATCGCGTTTTTCGGCTTCGTCAATATCTGAACCAGAGCCTCTTTCGAGAGATCTTCCAGCACAGCGGCTACCGGCATTCTACCGATGAACTCCGGGATAAATCCGTATTTGATTAGATCAACCGGCTGACATTGTCCCAGCAGATCCGTATCGCGCCGCACCGGGTTGGTTCCACGGCGCAAGCCTTCCTTTTCGTCCGGCGGCACAAAGCCAATAAACTTGGTGCCCACGCGCCGCGCAATGACCTTTTCCAAGCCGATAAACGCGCCGCCGCAGATAAACAGGATATTGGTGGTATCCACCGGCGTAAATTCCTGGTGCGGATGCTTCCGGCCGCCTTGCGGAGGCACGTTAGCAACGGTGCCTTCCAGGATTTTCAAAAGCGCCTGTTGGACACCCTCGCCCGACACGTCCCGGGTAATCGAAGGGTTCTCGTCCTTCCGCCCAATTTTATCGATCTCGTCTATATAGATGATGCCGGTCTGGGCGCGTTGCACATCCCAATCGGAATTCTGCAGCAGGCGGAGAATAATGTTCTCGACATCTTCTCCCACATATCCGGCTTCCGTCAGAGTTGTAGCATCCACAATGGCAAACGGAACGTCCAGAATGCGCGCCAGCGTCTGAGCCAGCAAAGTTTTTCCTGTTCCTGTCGGTCCGATCAGCAGGATATTTGACTTCGACAGTTCCACTTCATTACCGCGCTGCTTATTCATCTGAATGCGCTTGTAATGGTTGTAAACCGCAACAGCCAGCTTTTTCTTTGTCGCTTCCTGGCCAATCACATACTGGTCCAGGTATTCTTTTAGCTCTAAGGGACGTGGCAACTTGCCAGGCGTGCTATAACTTTGCTCATGCCGGTCATCCTCAATAATAGAGTTGCAAACGGCAATACACTCATCACAAATGTAAGCCCGTGGATAATCGCTTGGCGATGATATCAGTTTTCCGACGACGTCTTGGCTTTTATGACAGAAGGAACAGCGAAGGGAATCGTCAGATCCAGTGCGTTTCAAACTAGTTCTCCCACATAGAAAAGGATCACGAGGTCCCTACCCTGATCGATAACTGCACCATCAGTATATCAAGACTAGGCGACTTGCTAGCCAGGAACTTCAGCAACTTTGGATTTACCCTCTAAAAACACTGTACCCGCGTTTACGGGAACTTACTACTCAGAAAATCAGCTTAACCCCTAGTTGCACGTTACGCGGAGCACCAGTACCAATCCCTAGCGCACCGGTATAAACGTCCAAAGTTGAGGTAACCTGTCCTAAACCACTATCCGTAACTGAATTTATCGGAGGAGCCAAGTTTCTTCGATTAAAAAGATTGAACATCTCAAAACGAAGCTGCAAACTTACCTTTTCCGTCAGAGTGGTGTTCTTGAAAACGGAAAAGTCTACTTGATAGATGTTCGGACCCCGGAAGGAGTTGCGGGATTGATTGGAATACGTGCCTTGCACTGGCAAACCAAACGCACGCGGATTGAAGAAATACGCATAACTGGGCGGATTATCTGCTGGAACAGCTGCAAATGGATTACCAACCACTTGAGCCCGATCAGCGTTCTCCCCCGTACCGCTAGTATCACTTCCGCTTAGAACAGTAAAAGGCTGACCTGTGTAGAAGCTTAACAACGAGTTCACCTGCCATCCGCCAAGAATCGGGCGCAAACGAGTAGGTGAAGGCAAGTTATAGCCAATGTAAGTTATAAACGAGTGGCGAACATCGAAATCAGAGTTGCCGTAGTCGCAGCGCAGGCAATAACTATTCTGTGGAATCAAATTGCGTGTAGCCGAAAGATCGTCGCGGGAATGTCCATAAGTATAGTTCAACTTGACGTTCAGGCCATGATAATTGTTCGTCCGCAGCGACACAATCATGCCGTTGTAATAACCATTCGCTACGGATTGAACCTCATTAATAGTAGTGAAGTTCGGGAATTGACGGTAGTACGGACGGGAGCTGTTCACCTCCGGCGAGCCAACCGGAATCTGATTAATATCGAGCGTCACGGGAAGCGCCCGGCTTAGACTGCCTGTATAACCTACTTCCAGCACAGACGAGCGGTTAATCTGCATTTGCACATTCAGATTCGAGTTCTGCACATATCCGGTTCTGAAGTTCTGGCTGACGGAAAATACGCCAAACGGCCCGGTCGGAAACGTGGCGCTGCCAAAGATCGGCACGCCATCCTGGATTGTGTAGGCAGACTGGTTGCTCAACGTATAGACAGGCGAGCTGCCACCCGGATTCGAGAGCACGCCCGTTGCGCCATTATTGCCAGGATTATTGTCACCGAAGTAGTTAACATTAGGAACCTGATAGAAGATGCCGTAACCGCCCCGGATCACGAACCGGTTTTGTCCGCCAGGTTGGTAAGCAAATCCAAAGCGCGGAGCGAAATTTTTCCAGTCACGCGGATATAAGGTGGTAATTCCCTGCCCTACATACGTAATGCCGCCGAGTGACGGAATAAACGTGGAGATACGGTTAGTCGGATCGCTGAGCGGGCTTTGGAAGACCCAGTTCAGTCCATAATTCAACGTAAGATTCTGCCTTACTTTCCAGCTATCCTGCACAAATCCGGTAGTGCCATTCAGATAATAATTGCGCTGACGGTCGCCATAGATAATGGTGGACTGATTGCTGGCAACACGCCCCGCCAGAAAGTCAGCCAGCGCATTCAAAGAAGGGTTTCCAGTACCCCAAGTGTCGCTAGAATTCGTTGCTGCCAACGGCCCTTGCGATCCATTGAAGTTGAAGCGGCCACGAGAATTGCGGAAATAAAACACGTCGAAACGGGCGCGCCGGTACTCCCCGCCAAATCGGATCGTATGCGTGCCGGCGGTGTACGTCATCGTCTCATTCAAGTGCCCTGTGGTATCGATGCGGCCCAAAGGCGGCGTCAGGCCTGTGTTGTCAAATCCGCTGATATTGAGACGCGGTGCGCCAAACAGGAATGGGTTCGTTACTCCTGTGTTCAGTCCAAGCGCAACCACATCGAAGCCGGTTGTCGCGTCATTAAATACCTGCTTGAAGTAATTCACGCCCGCCGTGGTTTGCGTCACGAATTTAGGTGAGACAACACCGTTATAAACCACTGAAAAATTATGCATCCGGCTCGGAGCCACCTCATAGTAGTAGGGAATCACTGATGTGAGATAAGCCGTTTGCGAGCCGGTTCCGCCAAAATAACGGACGGCAATATTATTCCGCTCGTTAATAATATGATCCAGCTTGACAATGCCGTTGTAAGAGTCCGATGTGGTGTTGGCAGTGCTGAAATAATTGTTCTTGGTAGCAGGACCAGTCAGGCTGTTCGCAGGCCACAGCGTATTGATGAGCCGCAAGGAAACCGGGTTCACCTGCAAGCCATTCCGGTTCAGCAACTGCGTCCCTTGTGCCACCCAAGCGGCGGAAGGCGCGGTGCCCTGAGCGGTATTACCAGCAACAAAGTTCTGCTGTTCGTAAGTCACAAAGAAGAACGTATGGTTTTTCCAGATCGGCCCGCCGAGCGACCCGCCGGGTTGGCTGTTTCGCAGTTGCTGCGTTTTCTGGCCGGTGGCGACGAACCAGTTGCGTGCCGCCAGGAACTCATTGCGATTGAAGTAATACAACGAGCCGTGAAGACTGTTCGTGCCGGACTTAATCACGATGTTGAAGACACCGCCGCCATTCCGCCCGTTTTCGGCATCGCTGCTGCTTTGCACCGAAAGTTGATCAATGGCGTCGATGGGAAGAATCGTACCGGCAATACCGGCTACGCCGCCTTGATTGACTGCGGCGGAATTATGCCACTGGTCGTTATTGTCAGCGCCGTCAATCTGCCAATTGATCGCATTCGTGCGTGTTCCATTCAACGATCCTGCCGCATTCACGCCCGGATTCAACTTCAGCAGTTGCGTGAAATCGCGGCCATTGAGCGGAACATCCGCAATGGTTTTTGTGGGAATAACGCTTGTCAGAGCTGAAGCTGTTGTCTCGATGGCAATAGCGCTCGCTTCCACCTGCACGCTGGTAGCCTGACTGGCAACCGAAAGCTTGGCCTGGAGGTTGAAAACCCTGCCTGCTTCCACGTTGATGTTCTGAATCTCAAGACTCTGAAAGCCGGATTGGTTAACCGTTACGGAATAGCGGCCCAAAGGCAGATCCTGGAAAGCAAAATCTCCGGAATCTCCTGTCGGCACTGTTCTTGATAAACCCGTGTCAGTACCGACTAACCTGACCGTAGCGCCCGCAACACTGGCACCGCTAGGGTCAGTGACCACACCGGCCACACCGCCTCGAAAGCTTTGCGCGAAGCAAGTTGAGGACACGATCAGGAAGAAAGCAGAAGCAACTGCCCACTGTCTTTGAAACAACGTTCACCCCTTTACACGTTCAACGAAACGACGGGGTTACTTTGAACTAGCTGTGTTTAGCAGCGTAACACAAAACATTGCGCGAGAGGGCAGCCACCTCGCTATCAGGAGCTGCTCGCTCAGTTGCTTGCTGATATCTATAGCGGGATTTAAGCCTGCTTTTGTGCGTGATCGAACAGAAACTGTAATGTCTTCTCTGTTTGGATCGTGCCGGCGATACGTTCCAGAGTGCCGTCCTTGTCAAGACGCGCTCGCGTAACGGCTACGGCTTCACGCTCCTGGCGGGCAATGCGTTGTACTTCGCGGTCCACTTCCTCTTTAGCGGCTGCAATACCCTCGCGCCCGGAAATCTTCTCCAACAATAAAGAGGCTTTTACATTACGGACAGCCTTATCACGCTGATTCTCTTTGACCTTTTGCCAATCAAGCTGAATCGTATTCGGATCGACACCCTGCCCTGCTAGGTTACGGAGCTGCATTCGCACCTGGTTCTCTATCTGGCGGTCAACGTAAGCTTCCGGCACCGCAAACTGATTGGCGTCCACTAGCCGGTCAATCAACTCTTCCTTGGCAGTCTGCTGAGCAACGTATTGCTTTTCATGGAAGATGGCCTTTTTCACCGCATCCTTGAGTTCATCGAGTGTCTGATAATCGCCAAGATCACGGGCGAACTCATCATCCAGAGCAGGCAACTCTTTCTTGCGAACAAATTTGGGCGTTAGTTGGAAGCGCACGGTTTTTCCCGCTAGCTTTTCCTGCCCGTAATCCTCCGGATAATTAATATCCAGTTCAATGACCGCGTCCGGGGAGGCGCCGATCAAAGCTTCATTGAAAGCAGGCAGCGTATCCTCGCCGCCCACTTGAATCTGAACGTCCTGCTCAATCGGCTCAGCCAAACCCGAAAGCGACTTCAAATGCACCAGAACATAATCATTGTTCTCAATCGGGCGCGGATCTAGATTAGGATATTCCGCCTTGTTCTCGCGCATGGCTTCAATGCGCTTATCCACTTCTTCATCGGTGACCGTCGGCTCCTCGTACTTTACCGGCAACCCGCGATATTCGGCTAATTCAATTTCAGGCGCCACTTCAAAATCCGCTTTGAAGCGAATCGGCTGGCCCGGCTCGAAATGTAGATCCGTGATGTCGGGAGTCCCAACTACCTTCAGCTCGTCTTTCTGCACGCGATTGCGGAAAGCTTGCGGCAGAAGAAGCTCCAGCACCTCGTTCCGGATCTCACTCTCAAATCGGGACCGGATCATATTGACAGGCGCCTTGCCGGGACGAAAGCCCGGCAATCGGACGCGCTGTTTAATTGAGTTTGTAACGCGCTCTTTCGCCTGCTCCACCTCTTCCAGCGGAATCTCTATCTCCAGGGAGCGCTTGCAATCCACAGCTATTGACACGACTTAATCCTTTTAGCGGGCAGCTGCCGTGAGCTGTGCCGCCTCCCGCAGAACTTCGGACTGATCCGCCTTCTCCCAGGTAAACGTGTCTTCCGTGCGCCCAAAGTGACCAAAAGCGGCCGTTTTGCGATATATCGGACGGCGCAGATTCAGATGCTGAATCATTCCCGCCGGCGTCAGGGAGAAGTTCTCCACCACGATCTCAGCTAAACGCGAATCTTCCACTTTGCCGGTACCAAAGGTGTTCACCATCACGGAAACCGGCTCAGCCACGCCAATGGCATACGCCAACTGCACTTCCGCCCGCGCAGCTAAACCGGCAGCCACCAGATTCTTAGCCACATAACGAGCCATGTAGCAAGCCGAGCGGTCCACCTTCGTCGGATCTTTGCCGGAAAACGCGCCGCCGCCATGCCGCCCCATGCCGCCGTAGGTATCGACAATGATCTTGCGGCCGGTCAGCCCCGTGTCGCCATGCGGTCCGCCGATGACGAACCGGCCTGTTGGATTGATATGAAAATGAGTCTGACCATCAACCATGCCGGAAGGAATCACGGCATCAATAATCTGTTTCTTAATGTCTTCCCGCAGTTCCTCCGTGCTGACATCGTCATCATGCTGCGTGGAAACAACGACCGCGTCAATACGCTTCGGCTTGCCGTCAACGTACTCAACACTGACTTGGCTCTTGCCGTCCGGACGAAGATACGGCAAAATACCCTCGCGGCGCGCCTCGCTCAACCGGCGAGCGAGTTTGTGCGCCATCATAATGGGCAGCGGCATTAACTCTTCCGTCTCGTCGCAAGCATAGCCAAACATCAAACCCTGGTCGCCCGCGCCGCCCGTGTCTACACCCATGGCAATATCAGGAGACTGCGCCTGAATCATATTGACGACCGCGCAAGTCTTCGAGTCAAACCCCATGGCGGCATCGGTGTAGCCGATATGGTTGATCACACCGCGTACCAGCTTTGGCACATCCACATAGGTTTTTGTGGTGATTTCACCAGCTACGATGCAAATTCCCGTGGTAACCAGCGTTTCGCAAGCCACGCGGCCCGTGGGATCATCGGCCAAAACAGCGTCAAGAACGGCGTCTGAAACCTGATCGGCAACTTTATCCGGATGACCTTCCGTTACGGATTCAGACGTGAAGATATATTTCATGAAAGCGACAGAACTCCTTCAATTCGGCAAGGGTAAAAACGGAAGTGAGCGAATCGCTTCCGGCAAAACTCTTAGTTTAGCAACCTGAGGTGGACCAGCGTGAAGAAATTGCTTGATCTTCATGAAAGCAGGAGCTTTACAGTACTGCTAAGGCCTGTTCCTGCACGCAATTTTGATGCCCTTGCATTTTACAGGACAGATTCAGTAAATCTGCCGTGTTGCGCTCGGCCGTTTCATAAGACATTTGCAGAGCTTTAAAACAATCAGCGTCAATGGCGCGTGGCGTGTCGCGACCCATGATCTCAAAAACAGTTTCGATAGGAAGGGCATCCCGGTACGGCCGTTTAGCGGCCAGCGCATCGTAGATGTCAGCCACAACCAAGATACGTGCTGGCAGATCTAACTGTTCGCCGGAGATCCCAAGAAAGTATCCGCTGCCATCGAGCTTTTCGTGATGAGCAGCAGCGATTTCGCTGAACGCGGAAAAGCCTGGAACGCGTTTCAGGATTTGGAGCGTGTTGTGGGGGTGCTTACGGACACTCTCCCATTCCTCGTTAGTCAGCTTGCCTGGTTTATCGAGAATGGCATTCGAAACTCCTAACTTCCCAATGTCGTGCAGCAAAGCAGCACGACGGATCGTAGCGACCTCCGAAGCCTCCAGCCCGAGCGTGTGAGCTATGGCGATAGCAGCGCCGGCGACTCCCATCGAATGGCGGTAGGTGAAAGGAGATTTCGCGTCAATCACATCGGCAAATGCCAGGCAAATATTATCGAGATCAGCTTCATTCGCGGTTTGCGGATCGATATCCGGAGTAAAACTCTCTATATGCGTGGTAGCTGTCTGGGCCTCGTGCCACACCGGCGCGCGATTGGCTACCGACTGAAAGGCTTTGACAAGATCCGGATCAAACCAGCGCCCGCTACGTGTCCTGATAACATCCATCGCCGCTTCAGGACCCGAGGAAGAAAAAAACACTTCGACCGTCTGGGCCAAATTCAAGATCCGTGAAAGAAGCGGTATCTCTCGTTTGCGAAGGCCGACGGGTTGTCCTTTCCCATTCCAAAGCTCATCGAGGCTGCCAATCGCCTCCGCTGTCTGCTCGGAAAGGCCAACCCGGCGCGCAATGGCTGCCCCACGCTCACAGCGGATCTGGACGAGTTCCTGCGCATTACGATTCTGTTTGATAGCCACCCTGGCTAAAGCTTTCACCCGTTCGAGAAAAGGCGCATTGGTGCGCACATGAGAAATCGCGTATTGGAGAGATTCCCAATTCAAGCGCGTCCAATCCGTGGTTTTTACGTCGCGTTTGGCTTGAATATCATCCGTGCCAAGAATTTGAAACAGGCGGGAAGCATTGCTGCTGCAACCAGCATCCTTCAAAAGCGCAGCGTAGTATAGATCCGATTTCCCTTGCCGCGAAAGGCCAATCTCCTCCGCAATGTGCATGGCAAAGACGCAGCTTCGCAGCGAATGTCCAAAGGGTTGCCCTTCCGTCATGTCAAGGGCATATGAAAAGGCGGAAATCACCTCTGAAACGCGAATGGGCGGTTGCTCCTCGGTTGGGAGCGGAGCAGCAAGGGACTTTGAGTATTCACCGGAAGTTGGCACAGTTCCCCAATGGGAACTTATCGGTCAGCGCGCAGCCGATTCTAGCGAAAATTGAAGTTCGCCGATCCAGCGCCTCATCCGCTGATAATGTGTTCCCTTCCAGTACACACGTCCGCACTCCGGGCATTGACGGAAATCGTCATACTGCTCCGCAACGCGCGCTGGAAGGAGATGCCGCACTCGCTCCTTAGCTGCTTCCCGTAAAATTCCATTACAAGCCATGCACCGCGTAAAAGGCCGGATGTCCGCCGCGAGTCCAAACCTTCGCAGCACTTCAGCAGTTTGCCGTCGGCTGTCCGTTTCCCGCAACCAGTAACCATGCACAACCTGGGAGTGTTTCAACAGCCCGCGATCACGGGTCAGCAGAACACGCCTTTGCTCGGCTGAAACTTTTGCCAGCTCGGGATCGCTAAAGCAATTGCGGTAAAACACATCAAAGCCGAGCATGCGCAGATACGCGGCCAGCTTGCCAAGATGCACATCCAGCACAAACCGAAGCGGCCGCTGCAATGGTGGGCGTAGCGCTGGATTTGGTAAAGTCTCAGCCAATTGAGAAATCGGATACACCGCAATCTGGTCTTCATTCCGCACGAGGCAGGCAAAATCGACAGCCTCGCCATTGGCCAAAACGCGCCCGACTTCCGTGTGCGGCACGCCAAAGCTCTCAATCAGATCCTTAACTGAAACCGGAACAAAGAACAGCTTTTCGAGCAGTACATGACGCTGCTCGGGCGGCAAATGATCATTCAGCTCCGCATGGAAACAAACGCGAGCATGGTTCGGGACACTTGCCACGCCTCCATGCTACAGCCTTTTTAGCAGTGAATGATGTCTCGTGGCTTTCGCGGTAAACTCAATCGCAATGCGATTTGCTCTCTTGCCTGCTGCCTTGCTCTCCATTGCGGTGTTCCCGACGCTTGGAGCCGAAGCTCCGCAGCTTTGGTATACCAAGCCAGCAGCTCAGTGGAATGAGGCGCTTCCGATCGGCAATGGCCGACTGGCGGCCATGGTGTTTGGCAGAGTCGATACCGAGCATCTCCAATTGAATGAGGAGACTATTTACGCGGGCAAGCGGATGAACCGCGTGAATCCCGAGGCACGAGCGAACGTTCCTATAATCCGAAAAATGCTGCTGGAAGGCAAGGTGCTGGAAGCGCAGGCGCTCGCGGGGAAAGCGCTGCTTGCCGTTCCACTGCGTCAGCCTCCGTATGAGCCGCTAGGAGATTTAACGGTTACGTTTGATAATGCCGGTTCATCGCCCGTCAGCCATTACCGGCGTTCACTGGATCTCTATGACGGTGTTCTGACGATTGAATTCGACCTCAACGGCGTTCATTACAGCCGCACTGCTTTCGCTTCGTATCCGGACAGCGTGATTATTCTGCATCTGAAAGCGGATCGCACACATAGTTTGTCTTTTACCGCAGGTTTGAGCCGTG
>JBJMGL010000395.1:0-12115 GCA_045807985.1 Bryobacteraceae bacterium | reverse complement strand
TCTGCCTGCGTACTATCTTGCCATCAACTCCGGATACTCATTAAACGGATTAGAAGGGCTATTTCGCTTCGCCTTACGTATTGGCCCCGTATTACTTTTTCTTTGGGTTTTTAGGGATACAATCACGGACCGGCTCAACCGCTTTGTGGATACAGCCGATGGCTGGCTTAAACGTAGACTTCCTCCATTCCTTACGCGCGTTTATTTCCAACCAAGTTCAATTCACCAGGAGCGTGCCAAGTCTGTAATTCGATGGCTACCAAAGCTCGCCTGGATATGGCTAACGCTTCTTATCGTGACAACGCTAGTGTTGGACTCAAATCAGATGGGCCAAAAAGAGGGTAAGGAATGGCATCAGCATCCATCAACTAAACGACCACCGACTGTAAGTCGGTGGGTTTAGGAGTTGTCGATGGGAAATCGACTGTCGTCGGCAATCTGCTCACCTTCCTGCTCCTCGATGTATTCGCGGATCATTTCGTCGGTGATGGTGCCGGAACGGACGGCCAGATACCCTCGCGCCCATAAGTGCCGTCCCCAGAACTTTTTGCGTAAGTGCGCGAACTCCTGGAGTAACACCCGTGAGCTGATCCCTTTCAACCACTGTACGATTGGGCTCACCTCCTGATGCGGACGGTAGGAGAGAAACAGGTGAACGTGGTCGCGTGCTACCTTTCCGGACACAATCTCCCGTTCATGTTCTATCGCAATTTGCCGCAGCAGATCACGCCCACGAAGAGCGACCTCACCAGTCAACACCGCTTTGCGGTACTTCGGTACCCAGACCAGATGCACTTTCAGGTCGCTCTTCGTGTGCGCACCGAGTCGATAATGCCGCACGCGACCACGTTACACCAACCTTGCTTCGCCTGAAGGCGAGGGGTTTCCACCATCCCCGAGGGGGACACTAACAGGTAAATGCGTAAATGGAGTAGCCCACCTCTGCCAAACCTGTAACCGGCGATACGACGCTCACAGCATTGATTGGCTGCCTATGGTAACCCTGGATTTTGACCTTTGTTCTGTCTATGGTCGTAGAGTTTGGCCGAAGACGCCTTTGTGAGCAGCTTTCTGACGAGGAGCGGCCGTTCGCCCTCATTTCTCCCCCATCTTCCAAAGCCAACTGTTCAACGAATTATGGAGGAGATGTCCGGCGAGCTTTCGACGGACCGGAAGGTACTGCTACTGGATCAGCTTCAAAACCGCCTGGGGAATCTGGTTCGCCTGCGCCATGGCGGCAATGGAAGTTTGCTGCAGTACCTGCGCCTTGGTCAGGTTTGCCGCTTGGGAGGCAATGTCCGCATCCCGGATCTGGCTTTCGGCGGCCGAGAAACTCGCAATTTGCGATTGTGCCAGGTTGATGGCGTACTGTAGCTTATTCTCCCCTGCGCCCACGCGGCCCTGTACCAAGCCGAGGGATTGCACCGCCTTATTGATCGCGTCAATCGCATCGGCGGCATTGTTCCGGATGACGCCCGGCGTGGTTACCTGGAGACCTGTGGCTGTAAACGTATGATTGGCTGTCGTGGCATCGGTGCTGGCCGAGAAGGGCTTTACACTCTGAAATGAAAGTCCTGATCCGGTAGGGTCGTAGACAGCGTAGATCCCCAGGCTGGCCGTGGCCGCGTTGATCTTCGAGGCTGCGCTTGCACGCGTTTCGGTCGCGGTGAGCGAAACGGAAGCGGAGCCGGAGCCGTTCTGGAAAATCAGCGTCTCGCCGCCGGGTGCCGGGCTGTAGATGACGCTTCCGGTGATGGTGTAGTTCGCAGTATTGGTGAGCGTATCCGGACCTCTCAAGATCATATTGGAACCGAACCCGCCTCCGGCAACGGCCGTGAAGGGGACACTTCCAGTAAGCTCCAGCGTGCCATTGGAACTGACGCCAGCTGTTATACCGCTGCCCGCCAACGCCGAATTGAACGTGGCCAGCACGGTATCGAGATCCATACCGGAGGGCGAACCAATCGTGACTGGGATGTTAACGTTGGCGCCATTTTCATAAACGTGGATGCCGAAATTTTGCGTACCACCGATTACAAACTTTGCTCCTGGCGCATCCAAGCGGTTGCTCAAAGCAGCCGAGAATCCCGCACCACCCATTAACACGTTGGAGTTCAGGCCGAGACTTGAGGCGTCAACAGCGTTCTGTGGGCCGCTCAGGTCGACCGCAACGCTGGCATCAGCCGTGCTGTTTGCGCCGCCCAGATAGGCGTTGAGCAGCTTGTTCATGCTGCCGCCCAGATTCAGGTTAATGTTCGTCGCCTGGCGAGTGACCTCCTTCACCAACTGCTGGTACTCCTGGTTCAGCGTGGTGCGGTCGCCAGTAAATGCATCCGAGGCGGACTGTGTCGCCAGCGTCTTCATGCGGTCGAGAAGATTCGAGATGTTGCTGAGGCCGCCATCGATAATCTGAAGCTGGCCTAATCCGTCATTGGCGTTGGCGACGCCCTGCGTCAATTCGGTGATATCGCTTCGGAGAGCGTTGGCAATGGCCAGACCGGCCGCATCGTCGCCGCTTTGGTCGATGCGGTACCCGGACGTTAATTGCTGAATTGTCTTGCTCTGGAACGAAGAGTTTACCTTCAGGTTTGTCTGCGCGTTCAGAGAATCGACATTGGTACGAATAGACAGCATCAACCGGTTTACGTAATCCATATCGCAAACTCGACGTCGAACTAGAACCTTTACCCGATTACTTATGGCGGATAACAGCGTCTACCAACCCCGGAATACTATGAACGGTTGCTTCGGTGGTCACGGTTAAACCACTTTTTATGACGGTTTGCGAAGTGACTGGGCCAATGGTGCCGATGGAGACTTTTTGCAGCGGTTCTGGTCCTGTGAGAGCGAGGAGGTTCTCGACTGCTGAAGAACTGGCAAACAGGACCCAGTCTGGATAAGGTTCGCGAAAGATATTAGCTGCTTTTTGAGCGGTTTCAGGCGGCAGGACGTTGCGGTATGCTTCCACCACTTCTACGTGTGCGCCAAGTTTCCGCAACTCTCTCGGCACGACATCACGTGTAACGGCAGCGCTTGGAATCAGGATGCGGCGGCCATGCAGATCCTGTTCGGCAAAAGCTTCCACCAGCGATTCCCCAACATAGTTTTCAGGTATGAGGGACACGGTGAAGCCACAACGTTCAGCCGCTTGTGCTGTCGCAGCTCCTATTGCTGCGACCCGCGCTCCGCAGTGGCTTGCTTGCGGCATCTCGGCAGCAAACATTTCCACGGCATTTACGCTCGTGAAGATAATCCAGTCGTACTGGTTACAATTACTGGCGGCTTCCCGTACGGGAGCAGAATTTTCGGGAGGACCGATTCCAATAGTGGGGAGAAGAAGGATATTCGCTCCCAACGCCCGTAGTGGTCCGGCCAATTCCTCGGCCTGGTGGGCTGCGCGGGTTACCACAATGCGCACGCCCGCCAGTGGCTGCACCTATTCGCTCCCGATAGTCAGGATCGATTTTGCGCCTCGGAACAGCAGGTCTTCAGCGATTTCATGACCCAGCTTCTCCGGGTTGGAACGCGCACCCTGACCATGCCCTTTAATGCAGTCCCGTCCATCCGGTGAGATCACAATCGCTTGCACATACAGATTGCTGTCATACACTCTGGCAAAGACGCCAACGGGCAGTTGGCATCCGGCATCCAGGCGGGCCAGCACGGTTCGTTCACACGTGACGCACTGACGTGTCGCTTCATCGTCAAGCATGGCGCACATCTCGCGGGCATCGCTCTTTTCCCGGGTCTGGATGGCCAACGCGCCTTGGCCCGGCGCTGGACAGATTTCCTCCGGCGAAAAGATTTGCGCAATTTCATGCTCCAGGCCTAAACGCCGAAGTCCAGCGGCAGCCAGCATGATGGCGTCGTACTGGCCTTCTTTCAACTTGCGCAGACGAGTGTCCACATTGCCCCGGATTGGCTGGACATGCAAGTCCGGACGCAGCCTGCGAAGCTGCGCGGCTCGCCGTCCCGAACTGGTTCCGACACGCGCTCCTTCCGTTAACTCATTCAACTGTTTACCTGCCATGGCATCACGGGGGTCTTCACGTTCGGGAACGGCTGCAATGCACAATCCGCTCGGGTTCTCGGTCGGCAGATCTTTCAGGCTGTGAACCGCAAGATCAATGGCGCCGTTTAGTAAAGCTTCTTCGATTTCCTTGGTAAAAAGGCCCTTGCCTCCCGCTTGCGCCAAGGAGGCAGTTTGTAGATGGTCACCCGTGGTCTTAATGATTTCAATATGACTTTCGATGCCCAGCTTAGTTAGTTGCTTTGCCACATAATGGGCTTGCCATAACGCAAGGTGGGAGCCGCGCGAACCGATGGTGAGCACCTTTGCCGCTGCCCTGGATAATGCCATAAAGCTTAATGATCACGCAACCGGAACATACGGCGCACCGCGCTGATTAATTCTCCTTGTGGAGCGTCCTCGGTTGTTTGCGCTGCCGCGTGCCTCCGAATTTCGGAGATCGGGCCGTGGGCAATCTTATTAACAATGCCGCGTGTCAGTGCCTGGATGGCTTCTTCCTGTTCTGGAGTTAACGCGCCTAAGCGCCCTCGATAGCGCAATAAAACTTCCTGCCGTATCGCCTCAAGCTGTTCTTGCAGGCTAAGAATGGTCGGCGTGACATCGCGGGCGCGCAGCCGTATTTCCAATCGCGCCACTTCTTCCGCGACGATGTTTTCTGCTTGCTGCGCTACTTCGCGCCGTGTTTGCAGGTTACGCTCGGCAAGGCGCTGAAGATCATCGATGTCGTACAAGAAGGCATGCTCAATCGCATTGACCTGCGGTTCGACGTTGCGCGGCACAGCAATGTCGATGAGAAACACAGGCTGGTTCTTGCGCTCCTCGATGACTTGCTGCATCAGGCTGCTCGTGATCACATAATTCGGCGCGCCGGAAGAAGCGATCACAATGTCCATTTCCGCAAGGCGCTGCGGGAAAATCTCGTACGGAACAACTTCGCCCCGAAACGCTTCGGCCATTTGCTGGGCGCGTTGCGGCGTCCGGTTCGTTACTAGAATTTCAGTGACGCCAGCTCGCAGCAAGTGCCGCGCAGCGCCTTCCGACATCTTGCCGGCGCCGATAATCAGGACGCGTTTCCGGTTGAGCGAGCCAAAAATTTCCCGGGCCAGTTCCACGGCGGCGTAGCTGACCGACACCGCGTTTTGGCCGACATCGGTTTCGGTGCGGATACGCTTCGCTACGTTAAAGGCGCGGGTCAGTACGGTATCGAGCACTGTGCCGATCGTTCCCTGCTCTCGCGCCTGGGAATAAGCTTGTTTCAGCTGACCCAGAATTTGGGGCTCGCCGACAATCATGGAGTCCAGGCTGGAAGCAACCCGGAACAGGTGACGAATGGCTTCGGCATCCTCGTAGACATAAAGATACGGGCGTACCGATTCGAGGCTCAAGTCCTGGCGATTCACCACAATGCTTTCTAGAAGCCGGTCCGTGGAGAATTCTTCAGCGAGCGTCGCTGTCACTTCGACGCGATTGCAGGTGGATAAAACCAATACTTCTTTCGCGCCGCGAGTTTGCATGTCGAGCAAAGCCGCGGGAATTTCCTCGGAGCGCAAGGCGAGTTTCTCCCGCACCTGTACCGGCGCCGTGCGATGGTTGATACCCGCAAGCGCCAATCTCATTGCAGCCAAATGCTCCTGATTCCTAAATGCGTCGCCCAGGTAATAATAGAACAGCCGAGCACGCTAACGGCGAGCCAGGCGATTCTCCGGCCACGCCAGCCTGCGGTAACGCGCAAAAAGATCATCGCGAGATAAAACACCCATGTGAACAGGAAAAAGGCGATTTGCGGGTTGAAAATCCAGGCTGTGCCGCTGTCAATAAAGGCCCACACTACGCCAGTGACGGTTCCAATTGTAATAAACACGAATCCCGCGTTCATCGCCTGCGTAATAATGCGGTCAAGCGTCCCTAGCGGAGGCAGGCGGTTTGAAGTTGGATTGAGCTTTTTGCTTTTCAGTTGACGTTCCTGTAATAAGTAGTACACCGACGCGACTGCCGCCAGAATTAATGCGGCATAGCCGATTAGAACCGTTGTGATATGAACCAGGAGCCATGCATTGCGAAACTGCGGACTGCTCCAGGTCGGCACCGGAAATTCCGTGCTCCCGATCAAAGTCATAAAGAAGACTAAGGGAAAGAGACACACTCCGAAGATCGCCACACGGTAATAGCTATAGGCAAGCAGAAAGGTCCCTGCGATCAGGAAGGCGCAGAGTGAACTGGTCTCGTAGAAGTTGTTGATGGGCAGGTGCCCGGTTTCCAGACGCAGTTCGACCAACGAGACCAGGTGCAAAACGGCTCCGGCACCAAAGGCGACCAGTGTGGGAGTGAAGAGCCTCGTACTTTTCCAGAAAAGATAAACCAGGGCGTACAACAAGCCGCACGAGTATAGGGCGGCAGCAGTCCGCAGCCAAATGACGGACATATTAGGAACTACTTCCAGTATAGGTCCGATCCGTGTCTGTATCAGATCATTAAAGGGAAGAGTGGTGGTGGTTAAACACCATCCAGATATGTAATTAACGGATAGGAGATAAACAAAACTTCATGAGCGGCTTTTTAGGAGGCAAACGCGCTCTCGTTACAGGAGCTTCGAAAGGAATTGGTTTAGCCGTTGCACAGGCGCTTGCAGTTAATGGCGCTGATATAGCTATTTGTGCTCGAAATAAAGCTGATGTTGAGAAAAGCTTGGATAAGCTGCGGGACGGAGGGAGAGGTAAAGTAATGGGCCGTACTGCCGATGTAGGCAAAAGCGGGGACGTGACAAAACTGTTTGAGTTTGTAGATAAAGAACTGAATGGCTTGGATATTCTCGTGAACAACGCTGGAATCGGGATTTTTCGGGCGGCCGGGGAGTTGTCGATCGAAGAATGGGACCAGGTGATTGGGACGAATCTGTCCGGCGCGTTTTATTGCACCCGCGAGGCTTTGAGCCGATTCGGGAAGGCTCGTGGCGGGCGCATCATTAATATCAGCAGTTTGGCCGGGAAGAACCCGTTTGCGGGCGGCAGCGCCTATAATGCTTCAAAGTTTGGACTCAATGCGTTGAGCGAGGCCACGATGCTGGATCACCGTTATGACAATGTTGGAGTGAGCTATATCATGCCCGGCAGCGTGGCCACCGAGTTCTCAGGCGAAGGAGGAAGGGGCAACTCCGATTGGAAGATTGCTCCCGAAGATATCGCTGAAATCGTGCTCAGCATTTTGCGGATGCCGGAAAGAACATTAATTAGCCGAATTGAGGTGAGACCTTCGCGCCCTCAGAAGAACTAATGGGAAAACCCCATATGATTCTTTGGCACACCAGTTGCTTTAAGTTAGTTGAAAACCAACGTAGAGTTTGGGGTTGGATTTCGCACTGTTCCAGTAGTGAACGGAATCTGGCGGCGGAATAGAAAGAAGGATCAAACAGGTATGAGCCGGTTACGGAAGGTTCTCGATCCCAGCAGGACGGGCAAGGACGCAGAGAGTTTAGAAAAGACCCTGCTGAAGCTCGTTGTCGGTCAGGACGAAGCGATCGAGCAGATTGTCAATATCTATCAGATGCACGTTACCGGCTTGTGCGCGCCGGGACGCCCCGTTGGGAATTTCTTGTTTTTGGGACCAACAGGCTCGGGCAAGACTCGTACGGTGGAGGCAACAGCGGAGGCGCTAGTGCAGAATCCTCGCGCTGTCATTAAAATTGACTGCGCCGAGTTTCAGCACAGCCATGAGATTGCCAAGCTGATTGGTTCACCTCCGGGCTACCTGGGCCACCGCGAAACTCATCCGTTGCTGAGCCAAGAGGTAATCAACCAGCATCACACTGACACGGTTAAGATCAGCTTCATTCTGTTTGACGAAATTGAAAAGGCGAGCGATGCTCTTTGGAACTTGCTGCTCGGCATTCTGGATAAGGCCACGTTGACTCTTGGCGACAACCGGAAAGTCGATTTCTCCAAGGCCATGATTTTCATGACCAGCAACTTGGGCGCTTCCGAGATGAGCTCGCTGGTTGCTCCCAAATTGGGTTTCGGAAAGGGACTGGCTCCTTGCGAAGGAAACGAAACCCAGGAAAAGCTTTCGAAGAAGATGGCTCGCAGCGGAGTCGACGCGGCGCGGCGGAAGTTTACGCCGGAGTTCATGAACCGCATCGATAAAGTCGTTGTGTTCAAACCGCTCGGTGAGTCTGAGTTGCGGCGCATTCTTGATCTTGAACTTGGCCAGGTGCAGCAACGCATTCTGTTATCGCCAGCCGAAAAATCCTTTGTGTTCACCGTTTCGGATGAAGGCAAGCAGTTCCTGCTGACGGAAGGCACCGATATTAAGTACGGCGCTCGACACTTGAAACGAGCGATTGAGCGGCTCCTGGTTCATCCGTTATCGAACCTGATGGCAACGAGCCAGGTCAATGCGGGCGATTGGGTGCAGGCTGACTTTGATCCGGAAAGCCGCTGTTTGGTCTTCACCAAAGAGGCGGAATCCCTGGAAATTCAGACGATGGCGAACATGATCGGCGAGAACTTCAAGATGCCGGCGGTAGCGGCAGCGGCTTCCGTTTCGGCTGATGTGCTCAAGACTGCTTCGGCCGGTAAGTCTTCAAAGAAGTAGCTCTATTATCCTTCCAGTACGTCTCTCGAAACGGAGAGTGTGCCGTGGTCAAAATACTTGGGACTTGTTTTCTTCTTGCGCTGGCCGCACACAAGCTGCCGGCGCAAGGATTTGTGCAGATCAGCAGTATTCGAGTGCATCCGCAGAAGCTGACCTGCGTGGGAACGGCCGGGATTGGCTTTGTCCGGGTGCAGGTTTATGTCGCGGGCCTCGCAAAAGCGGCGAAACAATCGGCAGCAACAGTAGAGCTGGCGCTTTATTCGACACGCCCGGCGGAAAGCAAGCTCAACATCCGGGATGCGAGCCAGGAAATTTCATTACAAAACAGTCCGGCGGTAGTGGATTTCGAGATTTCGTGCAATACGGACACTCTTCCGGGCGAAATTGCGCTTGGTGCGGCCATCTCCGGCACGCCAGACGGCGTTCAGATCAGGGAACCAGCACGGGAACCGGTGATTGGCGTTCTGATTGAAAGGTCCAAATAAGGGCGAAACGGGGGTTTTCCTTTCTATAAAGGTGGCGAAAACCCTGCCTTGTTTCGTCTTTCCTTCGACTGCTAGCTTAGATATTTGTTAATGGCTCCCGCAGCATGGCGGCCTTCGGCGATGGCCCAAACTACCAGAGACTGACCGCGCCGGGCGTCGCCTGCCGAAAAGATGCCGGGAATGGAAGTCGCGTAAGTTCCGTCAGTTTTGATGTTTCCCCGGGCGTCGAATTCAAGCGGTAATTGTTCCAATAAGCCGTTTCGAACAGGACCAGCGAAGCCGATTGCAATGAGCACCAGGTCGGCATCGAGGTAAAACTCACTGTTGGGGATACGTTCGAGCCTTGGTTTTGGGCCGACGCGTACGCAGTGCAGTTTCTTGACATTTCCCTGCTCATCTCCGCTGAAATGAGTGGTCAGGACGCTCCACTCACGGACTCCGCCTTCTTCGTGGGCGGCTTCCATGCGAAGTTGCAAGGGCCACAAAGGCCAAGGCGTACTTCCGTGGCGGGTTTCCGGAGGCATGGGGTGAATTTGCAACTGATGCACGGAGGCGGCTTTCTGGCGATGGGCGGTCCCCAGGCAATCTGCTCCGGTGTCGCCTCCCCCGATAATAATGACCCGTTTACCGGCGGCAACAATCTCTTCTTTGCCGGTGAAATGATCACCTGCGCCTCGTTTGTTCTGTTGGACAAGGTAGTCCATCGCGAAATGGATGCCTTTTAGATCACGTCCAGGAATTTCGACTTCACGGGGTTGTTCGGCACCCATGGCCAGCAATACGGCATGGTAGTCGCGTTTCAATTCGTCGGCGGTGATGTCCCATCCGACATGAACATTCGTTTGGAAGGTGACGCCTTCGGCCGTCATTTGTTCCAGGCGGCGGTCAATGACGTGTTTTTCCATTTTGAAATCTGGAATTCCATAACGGAGCAATCCGCCAATGCGGTCGTGCCGTTCCAGAACAGTTACGGAATGCCCGGCGCGATTCAGTTGTTGGGCGGCGGCTAGTCCGGCCGGACCTGACCCGACAACCGCAACCCGTTTGCCCGTGCGAAGCAGCGGCGGTTCCGGGTGGACCCAACCTTCGGCGTAAGCGCGGTCGATGATTTTTTGTTCGATGACCTTGATGGTGACGGCCGGCTCGTTGATACCAAGCACGCAGGAAGCTTCACAAGGCGCGGGACACAGACGGCCCGTGAACTCCGGGAAGTTATTGGTGGCGTGCAGGGTGCGGATGGCCTCGCGCCAGCGGTTCCGGTACACCAAATCGTTCCAGTCAGGGATATAGTTGTTTACCGGACAGGCAGTATGGCAGAAGGGCACGCCGCAATCCATGCAGCGGGCGGCTTGTTGATTGGCTTTCGCGTCCGGGAAGTCTTGATAGACTTCGAACCAGTCGTTCACCCGTTCTAAAATGGGGCGGCGCGCGGGCGTTTCACGCGTGTATTCAAGAAATCCTGTTGCTTTACCCATCCCGTTACCCTGCCCTTTCGCCAGCGGCTACAGCGGCGGCTATTGGTTCGAGGACGACCGGCATTTTTCTTCCGGTGAGATCGCCTTTCGCCAAAACTCGTTTATATTCATGCGGAAAGACTTTGATGAAGTGCGGCCGCATGGCCGGCCAGTCTGATAATAGGCGGGACCCCAGCGGACTGTTTGTGTATTCGACGTGTTTTCGGATCAGATATTCCAGCCTGGTGGTGTCTTCGCGCTCAAACAGCGGTTCGAGATCAACACCGGAGCGATTGCAGCGGAAGCGGACGAAGTCTCCGTCCGGATCAAAAACGTACGCCAGACCACCGCTCATTCCGGCCGCGAAGTTGCGCCCGGTTTGGCCGAGGATTACGACCGTTCCGTTCGTCATGTATTCGCAAGCGTGGTCGCCTACGCCTTCCACAACGGCCACGGCTCCCGAGTTGCGAACGGCAAAGCGTTCACCGGCTACGCCGCTAAAATAGGCTTCGCCCGCCGTGGCTCCATAGAGCACGGTATTGCCGATCAGAATGTTCTCTTCCGGGGGAAACGTAGAGTTTCGCGGTGGATAGACAGCAATCTTTCCACCGGATAGACCTTTGCCGGTGTAATCATTGGTGTCGCCTTCTAGAACGAGCGTGACACCTTTAGCAAGAAAAGCGCCGAAGCTTTGCCCGGCTGACCCGTTGAAGCAGATGCGGATTGTGTCTTCGGGGAGACCTTTCGAGCCGTGGCGACGCGCAATCTCACCGCTCAACATGGTACCGACAGCCCGGTGAGTGTTGCGGATCGGCATGTTAAATTCGATGGGCGCTCCCGTTTCGATGGCGGTTCTGGCTTGCTGGAGCAGGCTGTGGTCGAGCGCTTCTTCGAGGCCGTGATCCTGCTTCTTGGTGCAGAGCCGTCCGACGCGTCCCGGCACTTGCGGGTTATACAGCATCGATGTGAAATCCAGGCCACGCGCTTTCCAGTGATCAATGGCGGGACGCATTTCGATCATGTCCACGCGGCCGATCATTTCATCCATGGTTCGGAAACCGAGGTCGGCCATCCATTCGCGGACTTGTTCGGCCACGAAGAAGAAGTAGTTAATGACGTTCTCGGGTGTGCCGGTAAACTTCTTGCGCAATTCCGGATTTTGGGTGGCAATACCGACGGGACAGGTATTCAGATGGCATTTGCGCATCATGATACAGCCCATGGCGACGAGCGGAGCAGTCGAGAAGCCGAACTCTTCGGCGCCGAGCAGAGCGCCGATGACCACATCGCGCCCGGTTTGGAGCTTGCCGTCCACCTGGACACGGATGCGGCTGCGCAGGTCGTTCATGACAAGAACCTGCTGGGTTTCGGCGAGTCCCAGTTCCCAGGGCACGCCAGCGTGTTTGAGGGAAGTGAGAGGGGAAGCGCCGGTGCCCCCGTCATAGCCGCTGATGAGAACGAGATCGGCGTGGGCTTTAGAGACTCCGGCGGCCACGGTGCCGACGCCGACTTCGGCCACCAACTTGACGGAGATGCGCGCGGCGGGGTTAACGTTTTTC
>JBJMGL010000394.1:0-10114 GCA_045807985.1 Bryobacteraceae bacterium | reverse complement strand
GACGATAGATAGAAAGAGAATGCTTGAACTCACTGTACAGACTGACGCTTCAGCCATTGCAGCGACCGCATGGGGTTGGCTACTGAAGATTTTAGGTTATTCGCTACCGTCCGCAGGGATTGTTTTTGCTCTTTTTAAATGGGCTGGGAATACATGGATCGGACGGTTTTTAAACAGAAACCTTGAACAATTCAAGCGAGAGAAGCAAGAAAAGTTGGAAGCCGTTAAAGCCAAGCAGCAAAAAGAGTTAGAACGGCTGCGGCATCTCTTATCGAGCCGCATCAGTAAAATTCACGAAAAAGAGTTCGAGGTATTGCCCAAGGCATGGCTGATGCTGAATGCCCTACGTGGTGCCATCTCTCATGCCCTTGATCTCACGAGGAAAGGCATTCCGGATTTTCAATCTTTCACGGCGGAGAAGCTATAAGCCTTTCTCGGCGGTGAGATACTCGCAAAGCGGCTCACCGAAAGCCAAGCAAATGAACTCCGCAACATCAAAGTTTCTAACGGCCAGAACACTTTTTACAAGAAAGCTTTGGCAGGCAACAATATCACTGGGGCTTATGACCAGCATCGGCTCGTTGTCAATTAGCTCATCGAACACAGAATTTTTATGACCGACGAGTTGCGTGAGAGATTTAGCAAAGCTGAGAGATCCTATTCTCAGCACTCACCGACTACGATATCGGGAGAGATGGGAGTGACCGTAAGCTTATGCACTCAGGCATGAAAACGATGATTGATCCTTCTATGCAGGAACTTTTCGACGAAGTAGAACAGGCCGTCCAAAAACGTCTGCGCTATGAGGAAGCAGAATAACGCAGCCGCTTTTGTAGGGACATAAAGGGTGACTTTCGCCCTCCCTGCCCCTAAACTCCCGCTTATCGTTCAAAATGTTTAGAGCCATTCGACGATGAAAAAACTTGCTCTTGTTGCAGTTCTAGTCTGCTTAGCCTTGACTGCCTTTGTGGTCGGAAGACGATCTACTCAACATCCTTTGCCATGCGGCTGTGCAATGGCATGGCAGGATCACAAGATTGATCCGAAAGGCGTGTCGGACCTTCAATACGACTTCTACGTGTGCAGTCAGACCGGGCGGCGGTTTGCGACACTGGTGAACTGGACAGGTGGCAATCACCACAATCCATGGGACGTAAGCCTCGAAGAGGCTGAGGCTGATCACCACGCACTCGAATGCGAGACCGAGCAACAGGCTAAGAACTATGTCGAATTCACCGTTGCACGTAGAACATATACGCAACGAGATTGCGAATTCGGAACATTTCCCAACGCGCAGTCACCGTAAGCCCCGTTCCATAAAGGGTTCGTTGTTAGACTAAACGACACCTTGTAGATTGGACACATGGCGCTGAAACGGATGGACAACGTAGGAATCGTCGTCGATGACCTCGGAGGGACGATTGATTTCTTTCGCGAGCTCGGCCTCGAGCTCGAAGGGCGGGCCACGATCGAAGGAGAATGGGCCGGACGTGTCACTGGACTGGGCGATCAGCGCGTCGAGATTGCCATGATGCGCACGCCGGACGGCCACGGCCGGCTCGAGCTCTCCCGCTTCCTCACGCCGCCTGCCGTCGCGGATCACCGCAACGCCCCGGTGAACGCTCTAGGCTACCTCCGCGTCATGTTCGCCGTAGACGACATCGACGAGACGCTTGAAAGGCTCCGCAAGCGCGGCGCGCAGCTCGTAGGCGAAGTAGTCCAGTATAAAAACGCGTATCGGCTCTGCTACATTCGCGGACCTGAAGGGCTTCTCATCGGACTCGCCCAAGAACTCAGCTGAGCGCAATACGAAGGCAATGACGAAGAGCGACCAATGTCAGCGAGCGCGTCTCACAGAGGGTAGGTTTTGAAACATCGCGAGGAAACCCGCAAAATGCGGGGACTCCGTGTTTCATAAGTCAGTCTCAAAATCGAAGGTCTGCGCCCTGATCCTTCTGTGCATAAATCAAGACAATCGCTTGCGCTTCGCAGGAGCGGCCTTCTCCGACCGGGCCTACTTTTTCAGCGGTTTTGAATTTCACAGAAACCGCGTCGGGCGTTAAGCCGGCGGCTTGAGCCAGGCTTTCTCGAATGACGGAGCGATAGTCCTTGAGTTTTGGGCGCTCCAGGATAACGGTCGAGTCGATGTTTATCAACTGATAACCTTTATCCCTCGCTAATTTGACCGCGTGTTGCAGGAATTGGAGGCTGTTGGCTCCTTTCCATTCGGGGGCTGTATCGGGGAAGTGCATTCCGATGTCGCCTAGCGCCAGCGCGCCCAGGATTGCATCTGTTACGGCGTGAAAGAGAACATCGGCGTCGGAGTGGCCCATTAAGCCGAACTCGGACGGGATCTGCACGCCGCCCAGAATAAGCGGTCGGCCGCTTTCGATACGATGGACATCCCAGCCTTGGCCGATACGAAATGGAACCACGTTAGGAGAGCCCAATCGCCACTGTGCCCTCAAGCGTGAGGTAAAGGCGGGCGAGATCCATATCGCCGGGTCTGGTGATTTTGATGTTGCGGTCCGTGCCAAGCACGACCGATACTTCCACCTGCTCCAAACGCTCGACTAACGATGATTCGTCCGTACCGATAAAGAGGTCCTCACGCGCCTTTTCGAAAGCGCGGCGCAGGAGGTCCAGCTTAAAGACTTGCGGTGTTTGAGTCAGAATCAGGCGTTCCCGTGGAAGGGTCGCCCGCACTTTATTGCGATGCACTTGTTTTACAGTGTCAACCGGAACAATGCCCACAATCGCCGCGCCGGTTTCCTTTGCCTCCGCGATCACCCTTTCAATCGTTTCGCGTTCGATAAAAGGACGAACGGCATCATGGACGGCCACCAAATCCGTATCGTCCTTCAACGTGGCGAGCGCATTCTCAACCGATTGCTGGCGCGTTTCGCCGCCTTGCACGACCTGGACGCTCTGACTTAATCCATGGGCGGTAAACAGTTCCTTTGCCCAGAGGACGTCGTCTTCCCGGAGCGCGACCACAATTTCGGTGACGGAGGGCGAGCTGACGAACTTTCGAACGGTATGGATCAGGATCGGCGAGTTATTGAGCAGCATGAACTGCTTACGGCTGATACCGGCCTTTTCGGGTGCGCCGCGACCCATGCGCGTCCCTAGCCCAGCAGCGGGGATAATAACAGAAACTTTCATTAGATTACGTTTGACACGGCCTCAGAAAACGTATTGGCTGTGCTTCCACCTCGATCCTCCATCATAGAAGACACTTCCTTTATAAGTACTTGTGGAACTTCCACTAGTACTTATTACGCTTGCCGACGTGAGCACATCTGTTACTTTGTGGATGAGCCAGCGTCATTCGATCACCGAAAGGTGTTGCATAGGAGAACAGAATGAAAAAATTGAGCCAACTCGCCGTCGCCATTACTCTTCTATTTACCGCTACCGTGTTGGCAAAGGCTGACCCGATTGATCCTGTTTTTCATATGGACGACCCTGGTGTTGGGCTGCCCATTACTGCTCTGAATTTTTCCCTCTCCTCCAATGGGAATGGAGGCGGGTTTCTTGAATTCATGAATGAGAGCGGATTCGATTGGTTTGGATTGGCTGTACAAGTTACTCAACCAACCGGGACAATCATCTCCTGTTCGGGAGGACCATTTTTCTCCGATTGTCTAATATCGTCCATTGATCAGGGAAACGGACTTTCACTTTTTAGCCTTAATTTGTCTTCACGCCTCAAACTAAGCGGAATTTTAAATGGGGAGTACTTTACAGTGAATCTGAACGATCTAGTAAATGAGGTACAGCCCATTGATCCCACTGGAGCGGGGGGATGGGGACCCAATACGAATTTTAATGTGCAAGCTACTGACTTTTTACAATCAACGAAATCAACGACGCCGGAACCCGTGACCTGGGCTTTAATCCTGGCTGGTGTGTTGGTTATCGGCACAGCATTAAGCATGCATCCCGGCAGCGCTCTAATTAACTGCTGGAAAGTTTTTGATCAGATCTTTGAATTCGGGCATAGCGCGTATGGATGCCAGGTCCGGCTCACGCCGTACCTCTTCGGCTGAATAGCCGTTCCCCAAAGCCTCTCGGATTGAGTTAAAAGCTTTGTCTTTATCGCCGCCGATTGCGTAGATGACGCCCTCGTTATACATCAGCTGATTGTTGCGCTTATCAATGGATCGGGCACGTGCGATCTTTTCACGCGCTTCATCCAGTCCGGCTAGACCTCCTTTCCTGGCATAGTACATGGCCAAGTCTCCTAGAATTTCAGCCTTTTGCGGATTCACTTGTAGCTGTTGAGAAGCAAGCTCAATGGCGTGATCGTAAGCTTCCTGCGCCTTCTCCCACTGATTCAAGTGCCGGTAAGCATCAGCCATGTTTCCAATCAGCCAATACTTCTGAGGATTTATATCGACCGCTTTTTGGAACATGGAAGCGGCTTCCGCATAGCGGCCGGTCACGAATAAAGCCGTACCGAGATTGCTGTAAACGGAAGCCGTAGGCTTAATCTTGAGAGCCTTGTGAAACTCTTCTATGCATTTGGGCCACCGGCTCTGCCGCGAGTAAATGATACCTATGTTTTCATGCACTTCAGCATTCCGCGAGTTGTACTCGGCAGCTTTATTGAAATGCTTCAAGGCATTTTCGTTCTGGCCTAATTTGAAGTAAGCTCTTGCTAACTGGTCGTGGTTATACCAGTTGTATTCGTTTATTTCAGCGGCTCCTTCATACTGCTTGATCGCCTCTTCGCCCCTTCCCATGAGCAAGTAAGCTCGTCCTAAACGCAGGTGAGCGTCATCCGAATTGGGATTCAGCTTCACGGCCTGCGTCAATATTTCAACAGCTTGGGGCCGCTTTCCTGTCTCGGCATAGACACTTCCTAAAGCAAGCTGGACTTCCGGCACTTTGTTGTTCAGGTGATACGCCTGCTCGGCTGCGGCTTTGGCCTGGTCCGCGTATAAGCTGTCGTGTTTGAGCCGGTACAATTCCAGATTCGCATCGGCAATACCAGCCCACGCAAGAGGATAGGCAGGATCTTTTGTGCGAGCTTGGGTAAAGTCATCCAGCGCGCTGTTGATGATCTTCACATCCTGTGTATTCTGCCGATGCTTCAGTATGTTGCGCCCTTTTACAACCAGATCCTTAGCCTCTGGATTATTGGTCAGACCGGTTGTTGCGATCTCCGCCGGGGATGAAGCGGGCGTTTTCGGGTGTGTGTATCGGTACCCAATCAGGATACCGGCAAGAGCGGCCACCGTTGCCGCCAACCCGGCCAGTTTCTTGTACGAACGGGGCTTTGTGACGTCTACAGGCGTTCCTGGCGCTTCGAATGAGTGCGGCGTGGCGGGGGCTTGCGGTTCTTCCCAGCTTTGGAGATCGGCAAGGAGCGCGTCCACGTTTTCATAACGCTGCTCAGGATGGATCTCCAGGCAGCGCATGACAATGTTATCCAGATGCTGTGGAATTTTGTCCTTGATCGACTTGGGAGGGGGCGGAGGCTGAAGCGTACGTTGGACCAGTCGCGCCATGGCGCTTTCGCCCTTGAAAGGCAGTTGACCGGTCAACAGTTCATAAAATGTCAGCCCAACGGCATAAATATCGGAGCGGACACTCGCGGGTTCGCCTCGCGCCTGCTCGGGAGCCATATAGTCAGGGGTTCCCACCGCGAGGCCCGTATGAGTGACACCGGGCACTTCGCATCCACGAGCAAGGCCAAAGTCCAGGATGCGAACCTGTCCGGTAGCGTCAATCAGGATATTCTGCGGCTTCAGGTCACGATGAATCACGCCTTCGTGGTGCGCCGCCTGAAGACCTTCGCAAACCTGAAGGATGATGGCCACGGCTTCACCCGCCGGTAGACTCCCCCGGCGTTCGAGATAGGTGCAAAAGTCTTCGCCTTCGAAGAACTCCATGGTCAGAAAACGGAGGGCTCCGGAAATGCCAAGATCGTATATTCGAATAACGTTCTGATGAGTAACTTTACGGGCGAGCAGTATTTCCTGTTTGAAACGGCGCAGGACGGTGGCGTTCGAGGTTAGATCGGGCCGGATGGTTTTCAGGGCAACAATCCGCTCCAGTTCGCGATCCAGCGCTTTGTAAACGCTGCCCATTCCTCCATCGCCAATATGCGCAACAATTTCGTAGCGCTCCGCGACGACGTCGCCGGGAAAAAGCCCAACGCTGAACGCTTGCCGGGCAGCAGTAGCAGACTCTCCGGCAGTGAAATCGGCGGTAATACCTGCTGTTAACGGAGCAGTGACGACGGCGGCAATAGTAGGCGTATTATCGCGAGGGTCCGGAAAGGGAGTTCCTGAATCGAAATGGGAACTGCAGCGTTCACACGTGTCGGTACCATCTGGGTTCGAACTTTTGCAAGCGGGACAAATTTGCATGAGGACGACCTTGCTCCTCGCGACGGTACCAATGCTTCCTTACATCAGTTTAAGGTAATAGGTATTACTTTGGGGAGAGAGGTAGACCAAAGAAGCGATAGCCTATTTTTGCAAAACTTTCGTAAAACAGCACTACGGATTTACTATTTTTATAAAACGATGGAGGTATGTAGATTAAAGTGGAGACAATTTATTCGGGGCTCGCCCAGCGTGCCAGTCCCGAATAAACCTGTTTTGGAAAAGCGTGCTCTCTTTACCGGACAGGCACGGTTAAAGGAGCCTGCAGCCGGAACGAGAGAACACTTTCAGCAGGTATTTTGACCTGTTGCCCGTGGCTGAGCGCATTCCAGCCAAAACCAGCTCCGCCGCCAGCGCCTGCGCCGATAGCCGCGCCTTTGCCGCCTCCGGCAAGACCGCCAATAAGGGCGCCAGCCGCCGCGCCGATACCAGTTTTCACAGCTGTGTTCTTGCCGCGCGCCTTTCCTTCTTCGGCGTAAACGCTGCTGTTGATCGGGTAATTACGGCCACCATACTCCAGGCTTGTAGGGCGCAGGGAAAGGGCGCTATTCCCTTTGATACGGCCAGCGCCTTGCACATTTGCCACTTCCAGGGTGACGGGTGCTCCAGCGGGCACAATCACACGGCCTCGGGAAGTCAGCGGCGCATCCAGAGAAGCACGGTACCTTTGGCCTTCAGTGGCTTTACCTGAATCAATCATCTCCGTGGTTCGGACAGAAAGACGCTCGCCTGCCGCCACCGTAGCGGTAGAAGGCTCTTCTTCCCCTTGTACAGATTGCGCCGGCCGCCGGACCGGTTCTGCGGCGTGTTCGCGTACTGGCGCGGGAGCAGCGGTAATAGGAGGCGGAGTTGGCGCAGATGGCGCACCGTTTGATGCCTGCGTATTTTTTGTTAAGTTTGCAGCAGCATCTGGAGGCTGGTTTTGCGCGAACGTGCCGTTGATTTTCATCTGGTCGCTCACGCTTCGCACCCCGGCAGTGCCGTTGGCGATTTTCATTGCCGCTAGTTCGATATCGGAACTGGGCACATCGCCAGTCAGGGTGACGACGCCATCCTTGACGTCCACGCCTACGTTTCCGCCCTTGGTTACAGGATCAGCGTACAGCTTCGCCTGAATATCGGTTTTTAGTGAGTCATCATTATTGATGGCTTTGTTTGAGCAACCTACCGTCAAGACTCCCCAGAGTCCGACAGAAAGCAATGCCATTGTCGCTCGATTCATCATTTAGTCCTCCAAACGACTCATGTCCCGGTTTGCTTTAGAGAATACCGGGATCTCTCCACACAAGCTGTGAGTGTATACCTTTATTATTCTCCAAAACACGCGAAATAGCCTGAACGATACAATCGAATTTAGCGTTTTCAACACCGAAAGGGCTTGTTGCCGGGTTAAGGGGAATAGTGCTTAGCCCTTGGCAGAAGTAATAAGGAATTTGATGGCAAACCAAACTACGACAATCGTGAATGGAACCAAGACAGAGGCCCCAGCTCCGGTACCCACCAAGCGGGAAGGAGCGCGTAACAGCATTGCCGAGTGGGCAGTTACCGTTCTGCTGTTATTGTTTGGCACGACAACGCTGGTGCAAGCGTTTGTGATACCGACCGGATCCATGGAAGACACGCTGCTGATCGGCGATCATCTGCTGGTGGATAAACTCGCTTATGCTCCTTCGGGACCGGTCAGCAAGTATCTTTTGCCTTATGAGGAGCCGAAGCACGGGGACATTATTGTTTTCCGGTACCCTGTTGATATTTCACAGACCTTTGTCAAGCGGGTGATCGGAGCGCCGGGCGACCATCTAAAAATGATCAACCGAATTGTTTACCGGAATGGCGTGCGCCTGAACGAGCCTTACGTCTACCACAAATTTCCGTATGATCCGAGCCGCGACAATATGCCGGGCGAGCCGTCCGTGTTCGCGGAAGGTCTGCAAGCGCAGTTGCAGCGCGACATGCTCGAAAATCATGTGAAAGATGGTGAGATTGTGGTGCCGCCCAATATGTACTTTGCCATGGGCGATAATCGCGATAATTCGCTCGATAGCCGCTACTGGGGGTTTGTGCCGCGCGACAACATTATCGGGAAGCCGCTGCTGATTTACTGGTCATACCGGGCTTCCACGGAGGATCTGGCGGGTTCTTCTGTCAGTTCCATGGTCAGCCACTTTGTTGATTTGGGACAGCATTTCTTCACGCGCACGCGCTGGGAGAGGACCTTGCACGTTGTTCGCGGCTTCTCCGATTCGCAGTTGGCGGACCATCCGTTGCCGCTAAAAACTGGCTCGCCGAATCCTTAAGAATGCACCTGACGGCCTAAGGTTTGCGATAAATCCGCCGCGCTTTACACTAAGTTAATCTATGGCGAATGATCGTTATGCCCTCATTATGGCCGGGGGTCGAGGCACCCGGTTTTGGCCGCGCAGCCGCAAACGCAATGCCAAGCAGGTTCTGCGCTTCTTCGGAGACCGGAGCCTGATTCAACAGGCGGTGGATCGCCTGGAGGGCGTGGTACCGCCCGAAAATATCTGGATTCTGACAAACGATTTTCTGCAAGAGAAGATCCGCAAGCAATTGCCGCGGATTCCGAAGAAGCAGATCCTTGCCGAACCTTCGCAGCAGAACACCGCACCCTGTATCGCGCTGGCGGCTCATATCCTGGCGGATCTTTCGCCGGAGGCGGTGATGGGCGTGTTTCCGGCGGATCACTTGATTTTGAAAGAAGGGCGCTTCCGTAAGTTTGTCAAAGCGGCATTTAAAGCGGCGGAGAAAAACGATGTGGTGGTGTTGGGTATCCAGCCCCGGTGGGCGGAAACGGGATATGGCTACATTGAGTTTCCGCAAAACATTGCTCCGGGCAGCTTCGAGATGGCGACGGTCAGCAGCTTTCGTGAAAAGCCGGATGAAAAAACAGCGAACCAGTTTGTGAAGGCGGGCCATTTTTTCTGGAACGCCGGGATGTTTTTCTGGAAAGCTTCAACCGTGCTGGAGCTGATGCGGCAGCATCAGCCGAAGACAGCCACCCTGCTGGCGAGTTTGCCTTCGTTCAAGAGCAAAAAGTTCACGGCAAAGCTGCAGGAGGTTTACCCGCTTTGTGACAACATTTCGGTGGATTACGCCGTGATCGAGAAGGCTAAGAATGTGGCAGGTATTGCGCTGGACGATATCGGCTGGAATGACGTGGGCAGCTGGGAAGCGGTTTACGAGTTGACGGAGAAGGATGGGAACGGGAATGCGTCGCAGGGCGAAATGATTGTTGAGAACAGCCGGGGAAATTACGTCAGCGCGGAAAAAACCGTGGCACTGGTAGGGGTGGAAAACCTGGTGGTTGTGGATACGCCGGATGCGTTGTTGATAGCAAATCGTACAAGATCGCAGGATGTCAGCAAAATCGTGAAGATTCTGGACGCACAGAAGCGGGAAGAGTTGCTGTAGGCGCGGGCTAGAGATTCCCCCGGCGGGCTTGTTCCCGTTCAATCGCTTCAAATAGAGCCTTGAAGTTTCCTTTGCCGAAGCTGCGGCTGCCTTTGCGCTGAATGATTTCAAAAAAGAGCGTGGGGCGGTCCTCCACGGGCTTAGTGAAGATTTGCAGCATATAGCCTGCGTCGTCGCGATCCACGAGAATGCCCACTGGGGCGAGTTCGTCCAGCGGCTCGGCAATTTTTCCTCCGCGGGCGGTCAGGTCTTCGTAATAGGTAGTAGGCACCTGCAGGAACTCG
>JBJMGL010000393.1:0-9621 GCA_045807985.1 Bryobacteraceae bacterium | reverse complement strand
CCTGCGCCGAAACCTTGCGATAAGACGCGGACGGGAGGGAGTTTCCCGAAGTCTTTGGCAAGTGTGGTGATGAGGGCCGCGCCAGTTGGGGTGGTCAGTTCGGCTTCTGGCCCGGACGAGTAGATAGGCCGGTCTTTGAGCAGGTCGGTTGTGGCGGGGGCAGGGACGGGAAGGAGACCGTGTTCGGTGTTGACGGTGCCGCTACCTACGTTGATGCGGGAACTGTAGATTTCTTCAACGTCTAAAAGATCCAGGGCTACGCAAGCGCCGACGATGTCGCAAATGGAATCGACCGCGCCGACTTCGTGGAAGTGGACTTTCTCGATGGGGACGGCGTGCGAGCGAGCTTCGGCTTCACCCAGACGGCGGAATACTTTCAGTGCATTTGCTTTGCTTTTGGGGGAAAGCGCGCCCGCTTCGATGATCTTTTCTATGTGCGGCAGGTGACGATGCTTCTTTTCGGGCGTGAAGTCCACGTGAAATTTGGAGGCGGCGATGCCGTGGCGTTTCGTTTTCTCCAGACGGAACTGGGCTCCAAGATTCAGAGTATGCAGGGTTTCTTGGAGCGTGTTCCAGTTGGCTCCGGCATCTACTAGCGCGCCGACGGTCATGTCGCCGCTGATGCCGGAAAATGCGTCGAAATAGCAGATTTTCATTGTGTGCGGAAAGGTTCAAAGAACCGGGGGTCTTTCTTAGTTTACTGACCAGAAGTTTTTCGCTTGAGAAGTTCACGGGCGCTTTGAGCGTCCGCCAGCGCGTACTCCGAGGTGGCGGCTAGCGCCGTCAGGTGACCCATCTTGCGTCCCGCGCGGGGTTCCGACTTGCCGTAAAGGTGGATTTTGACGTCAGGGCGCGAGGAGGCGCCGGCCCAATCCGGCTTGCCGTTCTCCCAAATGTCGCCCAGCAGATTGACCATGGCGGCGGGTGCCCATTGCGTTACCGCTCCAAAGGGTAGCAGGCAAACGGCTCGGAGTTGTTGTTCAAATTGGCTGGTCAGGTTGGCGTCGACCGTCAAGTGGCCGGAGTTGTGGGGGCGCGGAGCGAGTTCGTTAATTAAGAGCCTTCCGTTTTTTGTAATGAAAAACTCGACGCAGAGCACGCCCACCACTTGCAACTCATCCAGGACATCGCGGGCGATTTCCACGGCTTCTTGCGCCAGGGAGGGCGGTATGCGGGCAGGGGTAAGAGACGTGTCCAGGATGCCGTTGACGTGGTGGTTTTCGATAGCGCCGTAATGGATAAATTCGCCGGAAGCGCTGCGGGCGGCTACCACGGAGATTTCGCGGTCGAAGTCGATCTGGGCTTCGAGCACGGCTTCGCGTTCGCCTACTGCTGCCCAGGCATTGTCCAGGTCTTCTTCCGTTCTGATGCGGAACTGGCCTTTGCCGTCATAGCCGAAATCGGCGGTCTTTAGGATGGCGGGGAGGCCTAATTCGGTGATGGCCTGTTGAAGGTCCTGTCGGCTTGAAACGCGGCGGAAAGGCGTGAGGGGCAGCCCGGCTTTGGTGAGGAAAGTCTTTTCGCGCAGGCGATGCTGGGTGGTGTGGAGGATGTGGCCGCTGGGCCGTACAGGAGCACACTTAGCAGCGGCTTCGGCGGTAGCGGCGGGAACGTTTTCAAATTCAAAGGTGACGACTGAAACGTTTCGCGCGAAGTGGCAGATGGCGTCTAGGTCCTCATAAGGGGCAGTTACTTCCAGATCCGCGACTTGGCCAGTGGGCGTATCTTCGTCGGGCGAGAAAGTGTGGACGCGGTAGCCCATGCGACGGGCGGCGATAGCGAACATGCGGCCGAGTTGTCCGCTGCCTAATACTCCGATGGTGCTGCCGGGGAGGACCGGTTCTTTTGAGTTCATGGGAGATGGTCGTGTAGAACGGTTTGCGTTTGGGTTTGACGCCATTCTTCGAGACGTCCGCGGATTTCGGGGTATTTGTTGCCTAGGATGCTGGCAGCGAAGAGAGCGGCATTGGTGGCTCCGGCAGGGCCGATAGCCAGCGTCCCAACGGGGATACCGGCGGGCATCTGCACGATGGATAACAGGGAGTCCACGCCGTTCAGAATACTGCTTTTGATGGGTACGCCTAAAACTGGGAGAACGGTATGGGCGGCTACCATGCCGGGCAGGTGGGCGGCTCCGCCTGCGGCGGCGATGATGACTTCCAGACCTCGGCTGGCGGCTTCTTTGGCGTATTGTGCCATGAGATCCGGGGTGCGGTGGGCTGAGACGATACGGCATTCGTGCGGGATACCTAGTTTGGTTAGCGCTTCCTCGGTGCGCTGCATAGTATCCCAATCGGACTTGCTGCCCATGATGACGCCGACCAGGGGCGGATTGGGTTTGTCGCTCATGAATTTAGGGAATGTAAGGATCAGGATAATGGATGCCCTGATTGGCTTCTACAAACGCTGTTTGTTGAGCAGCATCGCCAGCAAATAATCACCAGTCATCGAATCTGCCCGGATGGAAAGCGTAATAGGCAGTCGAGACGGCGCGACGCAGGGCCGCTTGCGTGGGATCAGCACCTTCGTATGTTGCAAGATGAGTGGCTAATTGTAGTAAGTCCTGCGTTAATCCCACGCTGGGTCCAGCATCTTGGCTTGTTCGCTTTGGCTACGAAATCTAACGTAGCGTAACTGCGTGGAAGTTTGACCGGATTAACAGTACTTACTCGCCCTGAGAAGCTACATAACCCTTTTGACCGTCGAATGTGTATAGGTTCTCGATTTTAATAAAGTCTAGGCCGGATTTCCCGAGGCGGTCGAGCAGGTTAACAATCTGCTGATGGGTAACAGGTGCGTTGTCTTTGTCGGACATGAACCCGGCGCGCCAATGGTCGGTGCAGAAGGTTTCCTCGAAGCCGTGCGGATAGACTTTGACTCCGCGATTACTTAGCGAGGTGAGCTTGAGGCCATCACCGTTGAAACCTTCCAACTTCTTGCCGAACTCGACCGGGTTGCGCTGCTTCCAATGAAAGAAAACATCGACGCCTACCAGTTCCTTCTTGGAACTCCTGGTTTCGGCTGTTTTGTGATCTACGGTTTGTTTGGGCGCCTTGGAATAAGAAGCTTCCTTCAGTTGTTGAGGCTTCCGGCCTAGCCGGGCCACCACGGCTTCGGCAAACTCCTTGGTGCCGACTTTCTGTTTGCTGATGCCTTCCTTGAAGATGTCGTAGGTATGGATGCCGTCCTCTATCGTGCGAAGCCAGGCATTATGGACGGTCTCGGCGACATCGGGTTGGCCGATGTGAACCAGCATCAGAATTCCGCCGTGAAGCAGTCCGGACGGGTTGGCCAGGTTCTGACCGGCACGGCGCGGGGCTGAACCGTGAATCGCTTCAAACATGGCAGCGCCTTCGCCGATATTGGCGGAACCGGCTAGTCCCACGGAGCCTGCGATTTGCGCCACCACGTCGGACAGGATATCGCCATACAGGTTGGGCATGACGATAACATCAAACGCTTCGGGAGTATCGGCCAGCTTGGCAGCGCCAATGTCCACAATCCAGTGTTCTTTCTCAAACTCGGGGTATTCCGCGCCGATTTCATCGAAGACTTTGTGGAATAAGCCGTCGGTAAACTTCATGATGTTGTCTTTGCTGAAGCACGTTACCTTCTTGCGGTTGTTGCGGCGGGCGTATTCGAAGGCGTAGCGGACGATCTTTTCGGAGCCCGGACGGCTGATGAGCTTCAGGCATTGGTAGACTTCGTCGGTTTGACGGTGCTCGATACCGGCGTATAGGTCTTCTTCGTTTTCGCGGACGATGACTACGTCCATGCCGGGGTGCTTGGTTTGGACGTACGGGTGATAGGAGACACAGGGGCGGACGTTGGCGTAGAGTCCGAGCGTTTTGCGCGTGGTGACGTTCAGGGATTTGAAGCCGCCGCCCTGGGGTGTGGTGATGGGAGCTTTAAAAAATACTTTGGTGCGCCGGAGGGACTCCCAGGCGCTCGGCTCGATACCCGCGCTGATACCGCGCAGGTAGACCTTTTGCCGATTTCAATCGTTTCTTCTTCAATGCGCGCTCCAGCTTCCTTCATGATGTGGAGCGAAGCGGCCATAATTTCCGGGCCGATGCCGTCGCCGTGGGCGACAGTAATGGGAACAACGTTGCTCGATGCCCTATGTACCCAGTTATTACATCAAAGCCACTAAATTTATTTTTGAGGATGATGCGTGAAAGTGACATTATTTTGAACTTGCTCCGGGGTGAAATGAATTTCCATGTCGGGAAGTGTAAAGATTTGGGATAAAAAGTGTCAATTGGGTAGGGGAGTTGGCGCAACTGAATTCTTGTTAAACAAGAAAGGTTACACTTTAAATAGCTGGTCAGGCGTTTCGGGTGTAGTCATATATAGTTAGGTAAGCCGACCCTGTGCCTGTTAAAGCCTTCTGCTGGTAAGTCAAATCGAGTGAAAGATTATTTAGAGCTCACAAAACCCCGGATTACGTGGCTCATCGTGATGAGCACGGCGGTGGGTTATTATTTTGGGCACTCGGGCCCTTGGTCCTTACTGCTGGCACTACATTCTTTGTTGGGCACAGCCCTGATTGCTTCGGGAACGGCGGCTCTGAATCAATGGTATGAGCGGGACGCGGACCGGCACATGCGGCGCACGCAAGCGCGGCCGCTTCCGGCAGGGCGATTGCAGCCCCGCCAAGCGCTGGTTTTTGGGATTGCACTGTCACTGGTTGGCGGGTTGGAGTTGGGTGTATTCGTGAATTGGCTGACTTCGGCGCTGGGAGTTGCCACGTTGATGATGTACCTGTTCCTGTATACGCCGCTCAAACAGAAAACATGGTGGTCTACAACGGTGGGAGCCATACCGGGCGCCATGCCGCCGCTCATCGGGTATGCGGCAGCGGCTAACGTGCTGAGACCTGAAGCGTATGTGCTGGGAGCGATTCTGTTCCTCTGGCAGTTTCCGCACTTTTATGCGATCGCCTGGATGTATCGCGAGGACTACTCGCGGGCGGGCATTCGTATGTTGCCGGTGGTTGAGCCGGATGGCGAATCCACGGCCCGCCAGATTTTGCTTTACTCCGTGCTTCTGATTCCTATTAGCTTGCTGCCGAAATGGATGGGAATGACCGGGAGCGTTTACATGGTTGGTGCGTTAGCGTTGGGTCTGGTTTTTCTGTACTCGGGAATCCGGGTTTCGATGGACCGGACGAAAGCGCGCGCGCGCAGGGTGCTGCTGACATCGGTGGTATATTTGCCTGTTCTGTACGCTCTTATGGTTCTCGATCCTGTCCGCCTGTGAACCGCCGGGCTGCTTTCTTCCTTTCGGTGACGGCTGTTTTGGTAGGTTGCAGCGGGCCTGCTAGAAAGCTTCCTGCCTACGACAAGGTTCCGGCCTTTACCATGACGGACTCGGAGGGGCATCCTTTTCGCCAGTCTCAGATGGCCGGAAAGGTTTGGGTTGTCGATTTCATTTACACCTTTTGTCCGGCGGAGTGCCCCCGCATGAGCTCGCAAATGCGAAAGCTCCAAGGACAAATCAAGGGCAAGAACGATGTTCGGCTCCTTTCCATTTCGGTCGATCCCGAGCGGGATACTCCGCCGGTCTTGAACGATTTCGCCCATCGCTGGGGCGCGCCTAATGGTCAGTGGACCTTCATTACTGGTGATGCCGCCACGGTACACTTGCTGGCTTATCAAACCTTTCATGTCGGGGACGTTATTAACAAGATGGAGCACAGCACGAAGTTCGCGCTGGTGGATCAGGGTGGGGTCATTCGAGGGTATTATTCAAGCTTTGACCGGGACAGCATGGCCGATCTTCTGAAAGACATCGAGAGCTTGCGGTAGGCTTTTGGACGATGGCAAAACGATCATCGTGGGACACGGAGCTGTATGAGGCGCAACATGGGTTTGTCTGGAAGTACGGCGAGGATCTGATTCAACTGCTCGATCCCAAGCCGGGGGAGCGCATCCTTGATCTGGGCTGCGGCACCGGGCAACTCACGCAAAAAATTGCGGAGCATGGCGCGGATGTGGTTGGTTTGGATGCTTCTCCCGAGATGATCGGGCAAGCGCGGCAGAACTTTCCATCCCTGCGGTTCTTGTTGCAAGATGCCGCTAGCATGAACTTCCGGGAAGAGTTTGACGCGATCTTTTCGAACGCGGCTTTGCTCTGGATGCTTGATGCGCCCTCGGTGGCCAAGAGCATGTTTCGCGCGCTGCGGAAGGGTGGACGAATGGTGGCGGAACTCGGCGGCAAAGGCAATATCTGGCAGATTGAAGCTGCTACCGAAGCTGTGCTGCTCCGCTATCTGGGCGATCGTTTGCCGCCACGCCGCACTTTCTTTCCTTCGATCGGTGAGTATGCGGGCCTGCTCGAAAGCTGTGGGCTGGAAGTTCGTTCGGCTGTATTGTTCGACCGTTTGACTCCGCTTGAAGGCGATGATGGCATGGAGCAGTGGCTGCGGCAATTTGCTTCTCCTGACTTCGAGACTCTCCCTCGCGAACAGAGATCGCAAGCGATACGGGACGTGGTTGAAGAGCTGCGTCCGTCCCTGTTCAAAGAGGGCAGATGGCATGCGGATTACCGGCGTTTGCGGATGAGCGCCGTCAAGCTTTGATAGCAATGCGCGGCGAATAGTAACGGGATCTGAATTACCGGATCTAATCCGAGAGCGTGTATGAATAGCTCCGGCCACATATCGGCTGCATCAAACTTCAAAGGCTAAGGCATGGCAAATCTATCAAGAACCACACAGGACCATGATGAAATCCGCAGGTGGGCTGAAGAGCGTGGCGGTAAACCGGCCCACGTGAAGAGCACCGAATCCAGCGATGATGTCGGCATCATTCGCATCGACTTCCCGGGTTTCAGCGGCGAAGGATCATTAGAGGAGATCTCGTGGGATGAGTTCTTCGAAAAATTCGACAACAACAATCTCGCTTTGATCTACCAGGAAGAAACGGCGGAGGGCGAGAAGAGCAACTTCAACAAGCTTGTAAAGGCCGAGACGGCCGCGGCTGCTGAGAGTGGAGGCGGCGGAAGCGGCAGCGGTTCTTCACAAACGTCTACCGCTAAGAAATCCGCTTCGTCCTCCTCATCGAAGAAAAGCGCTTCCAGCGGAGGTGCGGCTAAAAAATCCAGCCCTGCAAAGAGCGCGTCCAAATCGGCGCCTGCGAAGAAAACGGCTCCTTCCAAGCAGGCAACAGTGAAAAAAGGATCTGCCGCCTCGGCGAAGAAGAATCTAAAAGCACCTCCCCTGCTGGCGAAGAAGGCCGCTACTGCCAAGAAATCAGCGCCCGCCAAGAAAACCGCACCAGCCAAAAAAGCGGCCCCTGCTAAAAAAACCGCTCCTGCTAAGAAAGCAGCCCCCGCTAAGAAGACGACGCCTGTTAAAAAGACAGCTCCGGTTAAGAAAGCCGCCAAGCAGGCTCCCGCTAAGAAGGGTGCATCGAAGGGCGCATCCGCAACCAAGCGGCGCTAAACTCCTATTGCCCCGTCATGCTTACACCGTGGCGGGTTTGAGATGCTTTTAGTTGATGGCAACAGCAGCTTCTCCCTTAAGAAAACTTCCTGTGGTGCCGATCGCGGTTGGCATCCTTGCCGTGCTTGTCATTGTGGGCGGGTTGGTGTATTTGAGCCGGCCAGCCCCTTCTTCCCGTCAGAATGCGCCAGCCTCACAGGAGGCGAAGGCTTATGTGCCCCATCTTCGGCTCAGTGATGTGACGATGCAAGCGATTGAAAACTTTATGAAGCAGCAAGTGGTGGAAGTTCAGGGGAAGATCAGTAACGATGGTCCGCGCGCTCTGAAATCAGTGGATATCTATTGCCTTTTTTATGGCATTGATGGGCGGGAAATCCACCGGGAGCGGGTTCCTATCCTGCAAGCGAAGGGCAAGCCTTTGCAGTCTCATGAGACGCGGGATTTCCGCTTACCGTTTGATACTTTGCCCGATGGCTGGAACCAGGCGGTGCCGCGCATGGTGATCGCGCAGATTACGTTCGCCCAGTAAGTTGCCTTTTCATGACGGTTTTAATTGCTGACGATGATGAAGACCAGCTTGCTATACGCGCTACCCTGCTGCGCCATAGCGGGTTCCAGACAATAGAAGCATCGAATGTTCCGGCGGCTCTGCGGATGGCCGAGGAGGAAAAGCCCTCTTGCGCTCTGGTTGATTTGTGCTTGCCGACCGAGCAGGACGGCTTTTATCTGATCCGGGAGATGAAGCATCGCTATCCGGCTATGCCGGTTTTTGTGCTCACGGGCCGGGTCTTGGACGACCGGAAAGTTCCGGAGCTACAGTCCGTTGACGGATTTTTCGTTAAAGGCTCCGCGATCCGGGAAGTGATTTCAAGGCTTCGGGACGGGGAATAGCAAGGCTTGCTGAGTCCGTTGGAGATCCAGCGTTAACTGGCTCGCTATTTTGGCGGCTACATCGGCGCTGGCGCCGCGAAACTTTCCTCCCAGGCTTTCTTGCGTGGTAGACCAAAGAACATCCCCGGCCTGGTTGCAAAGACGCACGGCGGCATAAGCTTCGTGCTTGCGCTCTTTGATATGGTGAGATTCCCGCTCGCCAACGGAGGCTCCGCCGTAGCCACCCCTTCTACCGAGTTTGGCAGCGCCTCCGCTGTAGAGACCGGCGGTGCCGTGGTCGTTTAAGCTTTTATCGGAATCGAAGGTGTCGGCAAAGACTTTGTCATCAGCAGCGCCCTTCAGAACAGCATCGGCACGTTCCGGATTATCTGTCAGAACAAAGAGCTTAGTTGCATCCAGTCCGGCGATAATGAGTTCGCGTAAAGCATCAGCTCCGGGACCTCCGGCCAGTTCAGCCACGTAAATTCGTTTCACGGCGAGCAGGTTGGCTGCCGGTGGCATGGCGCTCGGTGGGGGCGGTTGTGCCGGTGGCGTTTCTTGCGCTTCCCCGAAAGATCGGAGCAGTAATAACAGGCAGAAAGTCAGGAGTTTCATGGTTTTGCGATTCCTCCTCAACCTTTGCCGGCGATCCGGGCGTCTTCGTCCTGGAATTGCACTTGCTGACCCGTGCGGGCTTCAAGCGTGACCAGGGCCAGGCGAACATCGTCCTTATTGAGGCGGAACATCATAGCTTCCTCGTGTCCGTTGTCGTTTTGAAAGCCGATCGTCAGGAAGTGCTCGCGCTTTTTTGCCAGCATGAAAATCGGTGAGATGACTGCGGCCAGGTAGCGCGGGTTTACCTTTTGCCCGTACTCCAGCATGTTAATACGGCTGTATGGGATTTTCACTCGGGTGTGTTTGGTCAGGAATATAAAATAGGTTTCGTCGGTGACCCGGATTTCGCCGTTACCGTTGGTGGGAATATCAGCCCGCGTGCCGCCGATGTACTCAACCCGGCTGCCGGAATGGGCAGCGGGGGCAATGGAGGCGCAGAAGCAAAGGAGAACGCAAAGAGCGATGGGGCGCATAATTCCGAGAAAGTCTCTTGTGAATGGTGCGGTTTGCCCGGATGTTTTCTCTTTGATTTCGCGTATTTCCGCGGATTAGTTGTGGCGCAAAGCCTCCACGGGTTGAATCCGGGTGGCGGACCGGGCGGGCAGGAAGCAGGCAGCCAACGTCGCCGTAATTAGTATCCCCGGCGCCACGGCGAACAGGAGCGGATCGGCTGTGCCCATGCCCTGCAT
>JBJMGL010000392.1:0-3892 GCA_045807985.1 Bryobacteraceae bacterium | reverse complement strand
TGAAAGAAGGTTCGCGAAGATCGTACAAAACAGGTGGGCTTCTACCCTTTCCGCGGACCGGATGCGTACCTAACGCTAAGGGGATCGTATCAGAAAGTCGGCAAAGGTGTCTAGTTTGGTATCTTCCCCGAACCGGTCAGGTGTTTGCCGCCAGAACTTGGCGGCGTATGGCGTCCAGGACGCCGTTAATAAAGGACATGGATTCGTCGCCCGAAAATTGCCGCGCTAGTTCCAGGGCTTCATCAATGATGATGGGGGCTGGAACGGCGTTCTGCATTAATTCGTAAATAGCCAGCCGCAGGATGTTGCGGTCCACCACCGCCATGCGTTCCAGCCGCCAATGTTCCGCTTTCGCTTGAATTTGCTGATCGATTTGCGGCGCTTTCTCTACCGTGCCGCGCACGAGTTCTTCCATGAAACGATCGGGCTTTAATTGATTCTCGTTTTCTTCGGAGTACAGCGTGTTGTAGTAATTCGAAATCGCTTGATCCACCGGATCGCCCCGCATGTCCCACTCAAACAGGACTTGCAGCGCCCGTTTTCTTGATCTGTGCCGCGCGGCCATTTTAGCAGGCTTCCTTCAAGGTTTTGAGCAAATTTGCTAACTCAATTGCAACTTCGGCGGCTTCCGCGCCCTTGTTGCCGCTTTTTCCGCCGGCACGATCCATAGCTTGCTGCATGTTGTCGGTTGTTAGCACTCCGAAGGCAATCGGCACACCGGTTTGGAGGCTTACTTGGTTCAGTCCGTCCGTCGCGCCGCCTGCTACGTAGTCGAAGTGCGGCGTGTCTCCTCGAATGACCGCGCCTAATGCGACGATCGCGTCACAGCGCGGAGCCATAGCCTTGGCCGCAATCGCCAGTTCCCAGGCTCCGGGTACTTTTACGAAAGTGATGTTTTCTCCACGGCAGCCGTGTTTCTCCAGGACCTGAAGAGCGCCACTGGCTAGCTGCTCCGTAATGAATTCATTGAAGCGGCTTACCAGCACACCAATACGCAGATGGGTGGCGTCCAGCGATCCTTGATAAGTCTGATAAGGCATGAAATGAGAGCAAAGCGCGAGAAATGCGCTGCTTATGGGATAATTCGGTTTACCTCTCAGTTTACCTCATTATCATGGACCCCCGTTTTATTCGCAATTTCTCTATCATTGCGCACATTGATCACGGGAAATCCACGCTTGCAGACCGCTTGCTCGAATATACCGGCGCGCTTTCACAGCGCGAAATGATGGATCAGGTTCTCGACAGCATGGACCTGGAACGCGAGCGCGGCATTACCATCAAAGCTCACGCCGTTCGCCTCGATTATAAGGCTCAGGACGGCAATCTGTATGAGCTGAACCTGATCGATACGCCTGGACACGTTGATTTCACGTATGAAGTTTCGCGCAGCTTGCAGGCTTGTGAAGGCACGTTGCTAGTGGTGGATGCTTCCCAGGGCGTGGAAGCGCAGACGCTTGCCAATACGTATCTCGCGATTAACCACAATCTTGAGATCATTCCCGTTATCAACAAGATTGATTTGCCTTCCGCGGAACCGGAACGGATTCGGGAGCAGATCGAGCAAGTCGTTGGGCTGGATGCCAGTGACGCGATTCTTGCCAGCGCGAAGAATGGTATTGGCATTCAGGAGACGCTTGAAGCTGTTGTGCAGCGGGTGCCGCCGCCAAAGGGCGACCCGAATGCGCCGTTGCGTGCCCTGATTTTTGATTCGTGGTTTGATCCGTATCGCGGTGTCATTATTCTCACGCGTATTGTAGACGGCACCTTGCGCAAGGGCCAGAAGATTCGCCTTTGGTCAAACGGTAAGACCCATGAAGTGGAAGGGCTGGGTTTCCAATCGCCCAAGCCTGTCCCCTGCGATGAGTTAACCGCTGGCGAGGCGGGTTTCCTGTTCGCCAATATCAAGACGGTTTCTGATGCGCAGAGTGGAGACACGATCACCGATGATGCCAACCCGGCTACGGAAGCGCTGCCCGGCTTCCAAGAAATTAAGCCGATGGTGTTCGCGGGGCTTTATCCGGTTGAGTCGCACGAGCATGGTTTGCTGCGGGATGCGCTGGAAAAGCTGCGGTTGAATGATAGCGCTTTTAACTTCGAACCGGAGAATTCGGCGGCGCTCGGTTTTGGCTTTCGTTGCGGATTTTTAGGGCTTCTGCATCTGGAAATTGTGCAGGAGCGTTTGGAGCGTGAGTTTCAGATCGATCTTATTACCACCGCGCCCGGCGTTCGTTATCGCGTGACGACCACGGGCGGAGAGGTGATTGAGGTTGATAATCCGCAAAAGTTTCCTGATCCTTCTTCCATTCAGCAGACAGAGGAGCCGATTATTGACGCGACTGTGATTACGCGTGAAGAGTACATCGGCGAGATTCTGAAGCTGCTCGAAGAGAAGCGCGGCACGCAGAAGAAGTTTGAGTATATCGGCGGGGGCCGCGTGCTTTTACTGTATGAGCTTCCGCTGAATGAGATTGTTCTGGATTTTTATGATCGATTGAAGTCGGCTTCTCGTGGTTATGCTTCGCTGGATTACCATCTGTCCGGCCATCGTGTTTCGCCTATGGTGAAGCTGGATGTGCTAGTGGCAGGAGAGCCGGTAGACGCCTTATCGATGGTTGTGCATCGTGATTTTGCTTATGAGCGCGGCAAAATTCTAATTGAACGTTTGCGTAAGTTGATTCCGCGCCAGATGTTCGAGGTGGCATTGCAGGCCGCTATCGGGAATAAGATTATTGCCCGCGAGACGATTTCCGCGATGCGCAAGAATGTTTTGGCGAAGTGCTATGGCGGTGATATTTCACGAAAACGCAAGCTGTTGGAGAAACAAAAGGAAGGCAAGCGCCGGATGAAACGAGTGGGCCGGGTGGAGATTCCGCAGGAAGCGTTTTTAGCGGTGCTGAAGGTGGGGAGCGAGTCGGGGGAGTAATTTAGTGTGGGTTTTCTGAGCGGATTGCGATAATTAGATCCTCTATGGCAGAAACCGACGTTCTTTCGAATCAAAAGCAGATCCTGCAAAATCAGCAAACCATCATCGACAATCAGAAAACCATTGTTGATAACCAAGAGATCATCAAGAGAAATCAGCAAAGCTTGAATGAGATTCTAAAAAATCAGGAAAAGATTCTTCAGCTACTACAAAAATAGGAAAACGTCTTAGAGCTTAATCCTACAACGGAATGTTGCCGTGTTTTTTGCGGGGCATGGTGTCGGTTTTGTTTGCCAGCATTCGTAGCGCGCGGATCACTTTGGGCCTTGTTTCGTGCGGCTCAATGACGTCGTCTACATAGCCTCGCTCGGCGGCTACAAAAGGATTGGCGAAGCGGTTGCGGTATTCATCAATCTTTGCCTGACGGGTCCCTTCAGGATCTTCCGCTGTTTGCAGTTCGCGCCGGTACAGAATGTTGACCGCGCCTTCTGGTCCCATGACGGCGATCTCGGCGGTTGGGTAGGCGAGGTTAATGTCAGTTCGCAGGTGCTTTGAACCCATAACGCAGTAAGCTCCGCCGTATGCTTTGCGGGTAATAACTGTGATTTTCGGCACGGTTGCTTCGGCATAGGCATAGAGAAGCTTTGCGCCGTGACGGATGATGCCGCCGAACTCCTGCGCGGTTCCGGGGAGAAAGCCGGGAACGTCCTCAAAGGTCAGGATAGGAATCTGGAAGGCATCGCAGAAGCGCACAAAGCGAGCGCCTTTAGTAGAGGAATCGATATCGAGACATCCCGCTAGGTGCGCTGGTTGATTGGCTACTATGCCGATTGATTCGCCGCCCATGTGGGCGAAGCCAACTACAATGTTGCGGGCGAAGTGTTCCGCGACTTCCAGTAAATAGCCGTCGTCCACGACGCGCTTGATAACATCTTTGATGTCGTAGGGTTTGTTTGATTCGATTGG
>JBJMGL010000391.1:0-9951 GCA_045807985.1 Bryobacteraceae bacterium | reverse complement strand
TTACCTGAAGTCCAAACATTTGTATGCTTTTACCCGGTTTAACATGCTGTGGGTGTGCCCCCCGCTCATCATTTCACGGGAAGAACTCCGTGAAGGGTTAGACATCATCGAACAAGGATTGCGGCTCGTGGATGCGGAATTGCCCGTCCGTGCCGAACGTTTACAGGAGTTGAACTATGCCAGCCGTTGAAGCACCTGCCAGTCTTAGAGTAGCAAGTCATTTTATTGGCGGCCAGCCTTTGGAATCGACATCGGACCGTTCGGGAGTGATCTGGGATCCGGCGACTGGAAACCCGCAAGCGTCCGTCCAGTTTGCCAGCGCAGCGGAGGTGGACCACGCCGTTGCCGTTGCCAAAGCCGCCTTCCCGGCCTGGCGCGCGACTCCCCTCTCGCGCCGCGCTGAAATCCTGTTCCGCATGCGCGAGCTGGTGGACGCAAATCGCCGCAAAATCGCCGAGCTGATTACGAGCGAACACGGCAAAGCTCTTCCCGATGCTCTGGGAGAGGTCGCACGCGGACTGGAAAATATCGAGTTTGCGTGTGGTATTCCTCACCTGCTGAAAGGAAGCTTTTCCGAGCAGGCAAGCCGTGGCATTGACGTGTACCAGATTCGCCAGCCTCTTGGCGTCGTGGCAGGCATAACGCCCTTCAACTTTCCTGCCATGGTTCCCATGTGGATGTTTGCCAATGCCATCGCTTGCGGCAACACATTTGTCCTAAAACCTTCCGAGAGAGACCCGTCGGTCAGCCTGTATCTGGCGGAACTGCTGCAAAGGGCTGGGCTGCCGGACGGCGTTTTCAACGTTTTGCAGGGCGACCGTGTCGCCGTAGAAAGACTGTTGGAGCATCCTGACGTGAAGGCCATCAGCTTTGTCGGATCCACTCCGGTCGCACGCACCGTTTACGAGACAGGCACCCGTAATGGGAAGCGGGTCCAGGCGCTTGGCGGTGCGAAGAACCACATGATTGTGTTGCCAGATGCCGACCTGGACATGGCGGCGGATGCAGCAGTATCGGCCGGCTTCGGTTCCGCCGGTGAGCGATGCATGGCCATTTCCGTTGTTGTTGCAGTCGGAAAAATTGCCGATCCGCTGATTGGCGCCATTCGTGAACGCATAGCAAAGATCCGAATTGGCCCAGGTCTGGAAGAAGGAAACGAAATGGGTCCGCTGATTACCCGCGAACATCGCGACCGCGTTGCCTCCTATGTTGCGCACGCTGCGGAGGAGGGCGCCACAGTTGCCGTTGATGGTCGATCCAGTTTGCTACAGGAAAGGCCGGGATTCTTCCTCGGCGCGTCGCTGCTCGATGATGTCAAGCCCGGTATGCGCTGCTATGACGACGAGATCTTCGGCCCCGTACTTAGCGTCGTACGAACCGAAACCTACGAAGAGGCGGTCCAACTCGTCAACGAAAGCCCCTTTGGAAACGGAACGGCCATTTTCACGCGTGACGGTGGTGCCGCCCGCCAGTTTCAGTTCGACGTGGAAGCTGGCATGGTTGGTATTAACGTGCCCATTCCGGTTCCAATGGCCTACTACAGCTTTGGCGGTTGGAAAAGCTCCCTCTTTGGAGACCTGCATATGTACGGTCCCGAAGGCGTGCAGTTCTATACTCGCGCAAAAGTGGTTACGGGCAGGTGGCCGGATCCTGCCACCAGCTCTGTCGATCTTGGTTTTCCGCAAGTAAGATGAGCGCTGACCATGTCGTTTGATCATCAATAACAGGAGTCGTACTTGTGTGTGGTCAAAACCTTCTCGACCCTGAGAAACGTCCAGGCATGCTGCATCGTCGTAGTACCGCCTTGGCGTAGAGCTTCACCGAGAGTACAGGGGCGGAGGAGAAACATTCGGCTCCGCCAGAACGAAAGAGCCCCTGCTCCCTTTTGACACCTGCCGACTGATGCAACTCGTCGACGACTGTGCCTACAAAAACTCGAAATGGGCGATTTGAGGTCCGTTGCGTAGTAATCGGCGATGATACACTCAGATGTGCGGACGCGGATTCTCGGTGTTATTCCCGCCCGATTTGCCTCCTCCCGGTTTCCCGGAAAAGCTCTCGCCTCCCTAGCTGGAAAGCCCATGATCCAGCACGTATGGGAGCGCGCTCAACAGGCTCGTTATTTACAGCAGAATGTCTTGGTTGCTACCGATGACGAGCGCATCGCGGATGTGGTTCGTGGATTTGGCGGTCGCGTGCGGATGACGCGCGCCGACCATCCTTCCGGAACAGACCGGCTGGCCGAGGTAGCTTCTTCGGAACCGGCTTCTCTTTACGTAAATATCCAGGGCGATGAGCCGTTGATTGACCCCGAGGCGATTGATGCCGCTATTCTTTCCATGCTTGGTGACGAGAGTGTTTCGATGGGCACGCTCAAGAGGGCGATCATCGACCCGACGGACGTTGTGAATCCTAATGTGGTGAAGGTGGTTACCAATCTTTTGGGCGATGCGGTTTACTTTTCACGTTGTCCGATCCCTTATGAGCGCGACGGACGCAGCAGTTTGCCTTTATATGCGAAGCACATCGGTCTGTATGTCTACCGGCGTGATTTCCTGCTGGCCTATCCCGATTTAGAAGTTGGCCCGCTGGAAAAGGCGGAATGTTTGGAGCAACTGCGGGCGCTGGAGAACGGCTATAAGATTCGAGTGGTGCCGACCGAGTATGAGTCGCTCGGCGTCGATACGCCGGAGGATCTGGAGCGGGTGAATCAGCTTTTCTCCTCTTCAGCGGAGGCGCTGAAATTTTCTTGATGTCTGAAATGCGGACGTTTATTCGAGGAACTGATGGCTAAGTACATATTCGTCACGGGCGGTGTGGTTTCGTCGTTGGGGAAGGGAATCGCAGCCGCATCCATCGGCTGCCTTTTAGAGAGTCGTGGCTTGCGGGTCACGCTGCAGAAATTCGATCCTTATTTAAATATCGATCCGGGAACGATGAGCCCTTTTCAGCACGGAGAGGTATTCGTTACCGACGATGGCGCTGAAACAGATTTGGATCTGGGGCATTACGAGCGATTCACGCATGCTCCCCTGACGCAGAGCAATAATCTCACATCGGGCCGCATCTATGAGAACATCATCACTCGTGAACGCCGGGGCGATTACCTGGGCAAAACGGTGCAGGTTATCCCGCATGTCACGAACGAGATTAAGGCGGCATGCCGCAAGGTAGCGGCTAATGTCGATATCGCCATTGTGGAGATCGGCGGCACCGTGGGCGACATCGAATCTCTGCCTTTTATCGAGGCCATTCGCCAGATGCGCCATGAAGAGGGACGCGAAAACACGCTGTTTGTTCACCTGACGTTGGTACCGTGGATTGCAGCGGCGCAGGAGCTGAAAACAAAGCCAACACAGCATAGCGTGAAAGAACTGCGCGCCATTGGTATTCAGCCGGACATGCTGCTTTGCCGTTCGGAGCGTTCCTTGCCGGAAGAGGTAAAGGAAAAAATTGCGCTGTTCTGCGACGTGGACGTTAGCGGCGTCATTACCGCGCGGGATGTTGACTCGGTTTATGAAATTCCTCTTGTCTTTGCTGATCAGCGAGTGGATGAAAGCATTCTGCGGATGTTGAACGTACAGGCTGGTCCGCGAGACATGACACGCTGGACCGAGATGCTCCATCGCATGCAACATCCGGTTCGCGAAGTCAATATTGGGCTCGTGGGCAAGTACGTTGAGTATGAGGATTCGTATAAAAGCCTGAAGGAAGCGCTCCTCCATGCCGGGATTGCGCATCAGGCGCGCGTGAATATCGAGTGGATTGAATCCGAGCGCATGGAGTGGCCTGCCTGCCGAAGTTTGCTGCAGCGCTACGACGGCATTCTGGTGCCGGGCGGATTCGGCAGGCGCGGCATAGAAGGCATGCTGAACGCAATCCGCTGCGCCCGCGAAGAGAAGATTCCGTATTTTGGAATTTGCCTCGGGATGCAGACAATGGTGATTGAATTCGCCCGCAACGTTTGCGGCCTGACCGGTGCCGATTCCACGGAGTTCAATCAAAATACGCCTTACCGCGTCATTTATAAGCTGCGTGAATTAAAGGGCGTTGATGAACTCGGAGGCACCATGCGTTTGGGCGCGTACCCTTGCCGTTTAGCGGCAGGCAGTTGGGCAGAGCTGGCCTACGGGACAACGGATATTAGCGAACGCCATCGCCACCGTTATGAGTTTAACCGGGAGTTCGAAGATGTGCTGACCCGCTGCGGTTTGCGGCTGACCGGTCAAACGCCGGACGGCGTTTACGTGGAGATTTGCGAATTACCCGGTCATCCCTGGTATCTTGGATGCCAATTCCATCCCGAGTTTAAGTCCAAGCCGTTGGAGCCGCATCCACTATTTACTTCATTTCTGAAAGCGGCGCTGGAATACCGTGAGCAAAAGGTGCGGGCTGCGGAAAGAGAGTCAGCGGCGCTTACGCCTGAGTATTCACACGCTCAATGAGCATAACGGTTACTGTGGGCGAGGGGCACGGCCAAGTCCAGTTTGGAAATGACTCGTCTCTTGCCTTAATTGCCGGCCCGTGTGTTATCGAAAGTGAAGAGCATGTGTTGCGTATCGCGGAAGCTATTCGTGATGCTGTAGGTGCATTCGTATTTAAAGCATCTTTCGATAAAGCGAATCGCAGCAGCCTCCATTCGTGCCGCGGCCCTGGTCTGACCGAAGGTGTTCGCATTCTGAAAAAAGTGAGGAGTCTTGGCGTGCCGGTCTTGACCGACATTCATGAGCCCCCTCAGGCTGAAATTGCTGCCGAAGCCGTGGACATCCTGCAAATTCCCGCCTTCCTCTGCCGACAGACTGATCTGCTCGTTGAGGCAGGGAAGACCGGCCGTGCGGTCAATATCAAAAAAGGGCAGTTTGTGCCGCCCACTGACATTCATCACGCAGCCGAAAAGGTGGCTAGCACCGGCAATCAGCGGATCATCCTCACAGAGCGCGGTTCATCCTTCGGCTATAACAATCTTATTGTTGACATGCGAGGTCTCCGTATCATGGCTGAAAGCGGATACCCGGTTGTATTTGACGCGACCCATAGCGTGCAGTTGCCGGGAGCAGCCGGAAGCTCATCGGGTGGGCAACCGCAGTTTATTGAGCCGCTGGCTCGGGCAGCGGCGGCAGCAGGTATCAGCGGAGTGTTTGTGGAGGTCCATGACCGTCCTGAAAAGGCGCTATCCGATGGAGCGAACGCACTGCGGCTAGACCTGCTGCCCAGATTCTGGAAACATGTCTCTGCCATCGACAGACTAGTTAAGGGATTCAGTACGGAACTACACCAGTAGCTTGCGCTGCCACGGCGAGACCAAAAACCTGTTTTCGCCATCAATCGTCACCACGTACAATTCATCAAATCCCTCCTGGAGCGTAGGTTCCTGGAGACGTTTAAAGGTACTGATCACTCCGCGAGCGGGAATTTGTTGTTGACCAGACCGCTGTGCATTGCGCCGCAGAGCGTCGGCCAAGGGAGTTTGAAAGAAGTAGCCGGTAATCCGAAACTTTGCCCCTCTAGCCGCGACAATGAATAGTGCGCGTTCCGCGATTTTAGAATTTGTATTATCAATCACGAAACGCTGCTGGGTGGCGAGACAGGTTTCTATAAATTTCTGTTGGCGATGGCGTGTGCGCAGCAAATCTAAGCTGATTCGCACATACCGGTCAAAAAACTGTTCACGGTAAAAAGTGCTTTTGCCCGATCCCTGAACCCCGATGAAAATAACTGCTTCCATCTTCCAAACGACTCCCGCTACCGGCGGGTCTCATCAAACGAAAGAGTCTTTGAAAAGAACGGCAACGTCTTCGTCTCAATGCGTTCAGCAATTCGGCTGATATGCGTGCCGTCGTAGGTCTCGTAGGTGTGTTGAATCTCATACCTGTTCAAGACCTCGTCCAGTATTCCGATATTTGCGGCAATCTCCTTGTCCTTCGTACCGGCATCAAAAGCAATCGCGTGAAGCTGCCGAAGGTTTGGAATAAACTGATCGATAACCGCCAAGGGCGCATTCGCGGAAAATTTTGCGGCGATTAGTGGCCGCGCTTCCCCCTTTTGGAACGGCAAATCGAGAAATAACGGAGGATTTTTCGGATTAGGGGCCCACGCCGCGGCTGTCGCGAACATCGCTTTTATCCCAAAATTCGCCTTCTGTAGTTGTTCAGGGGTGGTAATCGCTTCAATTTGCGACATCTGCTGTGAACTGGGCACAGAATTCATGGGCGCCATGCAGCAAGGGCTAAGAAGATAAAGGCTCGAAAAGATTTCCGGGTGTTTCATGCCAATCCGTATGGTGCCGTACCCGCCCATGGAATGACCGGTCAGACCCCGGCTTGCTGCCTGTGGAATGGTCCGATAGTGGCCATCAATGTAGGCCACTAATTCCCGAGCGACAAAATCTTCCCAGTTACCGGTCGTAACGGAGTTGGAGTACATACTGCCCTGGTAGCGCGTATAGGCATCGGGCATAACAATTAGCATCTCGCGAGCCGTTTGGGAAGCAAGCGCCTTGTAAATTACGTTTGCGACGTTGATCCAGTGCGGCTCTAACCCAAACCATTTCGCGTCGCTGTCGGTGAACCCATGCAGCATGTACACGACGGGATACCGGCGGTTACGCTCAGTGTTATAGCTCGGGGGTAAATAGACCGAGACATTCCGATCCGGCGAATCGCCTTCAAGGTTACTTTCCAGCCCTTTACCGTGAACTTTGATGTGTTGTACCGTCCCATGCCGCGCTTCCGGGCCTTGCTCACTGTTTTGAGCTGTTGACCAACCGGCAAATGTCTGGAGCAAAAAGAAGATTGCTGCAAGGCGCATATTCTATATAGATAGTAAGCGGATACCTCAGGGCGTACCGATCTATGGTAGTTGAGAGGTGCCTGGTTCACTCCAGTTCTCAAGTATCAAAGGGCGGGATTGGGGTAGTGGGCACCCAGCCTGAAAGCCACCGCTAAGCCGCTGGCGGCGATACAAGCTGCGTAAGTTATTGATATTACGTACAGGGATCACAACCTGACATGCTTGTCGTTTCGCAACTGCCTCTCGGTTCCGCTTCTGCGCGAGAAGCGTCCTGGGTAGGCAATCAATCGCTTACCGGTACCAATGAGTACGAACGGTGATATTCGGCGGAGGTGCCTACTACCCCCTATAGCCGGGCTGCTTCATAAACCTCCTCCCGTTGGTCGGGACTAGCTGGAAGCCCTGATTTTGTTTCTTCAACAATGGGATAAATGGCCGAGCCGGAAAACTCCCTAAAGTTGTGATTGCCTTCTTTTCTAAGTTTCTTGGGCGGTGTCCTAACGATTGCTATTGGTGAATGGTTGCGACCCTTGCGTGAGGAACATGGCAGCTTCCTTTACCTACATCACGTATAGTGGCCGCAGAATGTTAAGCGCCAGTGCGCCTCGCTTCAATTACCTAAATTCCCTGAGAACATACAAGCCAGAACTGCTAAGCCGCCTCGATGTTCACGGATACTTTCAGCTTATTGTTGATGCGTTTACTGAGGCGCATCCTGATCTAGAAGGTGAAGCGCAGCCGCTTGACCCGGAACAGGCCGCAGCTGCGCTCCAAGCTTTTTACCTGTTCATGGGATTAGGGCGTAGTAAACGCTGGCGGCAAAAGCTTGAGCGCAAAGTTCACAAATATGCCAACCGCCAATATTTCACGATCATGAACGAGCCAGGACTGGTCTTTCCTTCCTTAAGCGTCCTGTCACATTGATGCTGTGAGAATTTGTCACCTATAGTTCGTCAGAATCGCCCAGATAGGGAATCCGAATGTGCCGATCCCGCCGGCGATTGCGGCCGCGCCCGTGCGCGCTGATCCGCCGCTTGGTCGCCAGTGCATCGGCATCGTTGCTGTTGTCCAGAATCATCAATTGCACATCGCTAAACGGCGTTCCCCCCGGATTGTCATCCGGACTGCCTTTGGGCAGACTCGCCCAGTGCAGCTTCCTCTCGCGCATTGCTTGTCGCGTGGCTCGCGATTGGCACGGATGCGCTCCGTCCTGATCCAACACCACCCAGACTTCCTGCTCCGGATACCAGCGCCGGATCTGCCGCAGAAAGCCGATCACAAAGAGAGAACTCTTGCCCGGCAGAAACGCCCAGCGCACCCGCTCGCCGTTGACCTCGTAAACGGCAAATACATAGAACCGGCCGCGCGTCTTCTGCTGCCGGGGCAGTACCAGGCGCGCGGCCGAAGTATAGCGGCGGCCGCCCTAGGCTTTGACATAGACCGGCTTGACATCAAAAAACAACAGCACGCCATGATCGGGCAAGGGCTTCCAGCGCTGACGGATCCGGCTCAGAATGGCCGGCCGCTGCGGATCGACGCTGATGAGTTTGCGCCGAACCCGGCGCCGGTGCAGGCCCCTTTTTTCAGCATGCGCCGCCGGTGCTCGCGGCGGAGGGCGCGGACCAGTTTCCTTCGCCGCAGATAGTCGCACCGTTTGGCCAGCGACCAGCGGCTCCAGGGCAGGCCGAGTTCGGTCGGGGCGGTCTCGGCCAAGCGCAGGATCTCACTCCGCTGCTCGACCGTGATGCGCGCCACCGCACCCCGCGCCCGCTCGACGCTGCGCAGACCGTGCTGCTGAAAGGCATGTAGGTCGGCATAGATGGTGTTGGGGTGAGCCCGTCAGGCGTGAGCAATGGCGGTGGCCTCGTGGCCCGCCGCACACAGCAGCAAAACCTCAGCCCGTCGGCGCTGCCCAGCGGCCGAAGCACTCTCCAGGACCTGGTCCAGGCGGCGCAACGGGAGCAGCGTAGGCTTTCGGACAAGTAAGGGACGCGCCATGGAGGAGACCTCCGTCTCACCCCGATGGACGATTCTTACAAAATCAAGGTGACAAATTCTTACATGGTCAATGTGACGATGCGCTTAACTGGCCGTGGTGAACGGCGGCAGCGCTTTCCCGCTATACTGCGGCAGCAGCTTAAAAGACTCTTCAGAACTAAATGAGACTGCAAGAGGTTGCCCCTGCTGTGCGATTAACAAGCGCCAAGCCTGCTACTACAGTAACGTAGAAGATATGAGCCACGGAGCGGATTTCATGGAACCGGATAAGAACCTACACATCAAGATTCCGCCTGCATTGCTGGCGGAGATGGAAAATGCCGCGAGCGCCGAACACATCACCGTTCACATCACCGTTGATGAACTCGTGCAGGATGCTGTCGAGCGCCGCCTGCATAGACGCCAGTGGCAGGACGTGCTCAGCTTCGGAGAGAGGCACGCCAAGGCCCGAGGATTGACCGAGGCAGACGTAAATGAGGCGATTGCCGAGGTTCGCCGCGAAAACCAAGAACGCGGACGCTAGGTGCTCTCCGCCACTCCCGATACCAATATCTATGTTTCTGCGCTGAACTTCGGCGGAAACCCGCGCCGGCTGCGGAAGCTGGCAGCATCCGGCTTGCCACCTCGGACGCGATCATGGCGGAAGTGGCGAAGGTATTGCGCGGGAAGAAATTTCAGTGGCCGGAAACGGAAATCGAGAAAGCGCTTGGGCCGCTTGCACGATTCACGGAGAGCGTCACGCCCACGGAAACGCTCACCGTCATCACCGCCGACCCGCCCGATAACCGCATCCTGGAATGCGCGGCAGCCGCGAAATCGGATTACATTGTCACCGGCGATGACCATTTATTGCAGCTACAACAGTGCGGCAATACGCGCATCGTAAAAGTGGCAGAGTTCCTTCATTTACTGATAGAGTGGCAAACGGGTCCGCAGCGCTGATAGCGCCCGAACCATTATGTTTACGCAACCCATACCCATTTATCGCAAAACGCTCCGGTTATGAGCAAATCGAGCGATTTTGGGCGATAATTACAAATTGGAGTTGTCCTTATTCCTGTGCCAGAGAATCCGCTATTTGCACTTCTAAATCGTTCCAGATCATAAATCGGACAGTCAGGCGGCTCTTTTGCGCTGAAGTTTGTGGAGCGCCGCGGTCACCTC
>JBJMGL010000390.1:0-7440 GCA_045807985.1 Bryobacteraceae bacterium | reverse complement strand
GACTCTTAAAAAGCGAAACCGCTTTCTTCATCAGGTTCATGCCTTATCTCCTCGTTAAACAACAGCCACTAACTCTTGCTCCCGCACTCCTCGCACAACAGAGGTCTCCATCACCATTACCACTACAGCAATCCAAAGCGCATCCGCCATCAGCAAATGAAACAACTGCATCCACACCGGTGCCATCAATGAAAGATTCACCGCGCCAGCCAGGATCTGAAGAACAATGAGCGCCATCACACGCATCCCGGCCTTGCGCGTTGCGGAATGATCGCCGCGTTTCAGCACGCCCGACGCTGCCCAAAGCAGATAAGCCGCGCCCAGAATCGCAAGGATCGGATGAAACATCCGCAACCGCAGCAGCAAACTAGACCCACTTGAAAAATCCTGCTGCATTCCTTCCGCTAACGACCCTGCCGGAAACAGCGTATCTCCCAAAGCCGCAATTGCGCCCGTAATGCTCATCACGACCGTTATCAGCAGAGAAATCGCAAAGGACCGCGACACATTCTCCCAACGAACCCGCTCTGTATTCGTCTGTGCCAGCCACGCCGTCATCGTTAACGCGCCTAACAGCATCATTGTATTCGTAAGATGCGCCGAAAGGTACACTGCCCGGCCTGCTGACTGATTATGCGCTACATACCGCAGCAGCACCAGTCCCGCCCCCAGCAACGCTTCCACCAACAGAAACACGAGCGACCACAGCGCATAATTCCGCACTGCGTGCCGCTTCGGAAAAGCTTGGAGAGCCCATACGCATAAAGCAATCGTGGCAATCGAGTCCACGCTCGTCATCATGCGATGCGTGAACTCAATCAGCATGGGAGCCGCCATGTGCCGCGGAAGAACCTGCCCGGCGCAGAACGGCCAATGGGCTCCGCAACCGTCACCCGAAAAGGAAACACGCACATAAGCGCCCCACAAGATAACGGGAATGTTGTAAGCCAGCACCGCCCAGGCAAAGACCGTGAACCACTTGCGTTTTTTACTGCCGCTCAATTCCATCTAAGCCCTGCTTTTCTTCCATAACGCCACTTGAAAAAGAGCCGCCACGCTGCACACTTCGGTAATGCGCCCGTCCATGGCCATGCGCACAGCCTCCTCAAAGGGCTGCCATTCCACCGTAATGTCTTCTTCCGGATCAAGGTTCATCTCCGTCGCGGATAAGCCCGTTGCCAGAAAAAGAGTTTGCACATCATTGGCGACCCCATTGCAAATATCCACCGCGCCCAGTCTTTGCCAGTGCTGGGCAATCACGCCGGTCTCTTCCGCCAACTCGCGTTTGGCCGCTTCCAGCATATCGGTCTCACCCGGCTGCGATCCTCCTCGGGGAATCTCCCACGAATACCGGTCCAAGGAGTAGCGCCACTGTCCAACCAGCACCACGCGGTCTTCATCATCCATGGCAACCACGCCAACAGAAGGACGAATCTCAATAACACCGTAAATACCCGGCCCGCCATCCGGACGAACCACATGATCCTCCCTCACGCGAATCCAGGCGTTCCTGTAAACTTCTCGTGAGGACTTTGTCTTCCAGGGATTACTGGGCACGCCTCTATGCCGCTTCCCGGCAGATCGCAGCGACGACATCGAAATCCACATTCCCGCCCGACAGTATGATGCCAACTGATTCTGCCACGGCGGGTAGCTTCCGGTACAGCACAGCCGCTGCCGCCGCTGCGCCGCTCGGTTCAACCAGCATCTTCATGCGCGATAACAAAAACCGCACGGTCGTTTTAATTTCTTCCTCGCTCACTGTCAGCACGCGTTCCACGGACTGACTCACAATCGGAAAAGTAATTACTCCCGGTGCCGGTGTCCGCAATCCATCAGCGATCGTCGCTGGCGGAGAAATTTCAATCGGCTCGCCGCGCTGCAAAGACTGGTACCAGTCGTTCGCCAACTCCGGCTCAACGCCAAACACCTTCATCCCGGGCCGCAGCTCTTGTGCGACAATCAGCGTTCCCGCCAGCAAACCTCCGCCGCCCAGCGGCACCAGCAGCGCTTCCAATCCCGGTTGCTCCTGCAATAATTCCAGAGCCGCCGTCCCTTGTCCGGCAATGATCCAAGGGTGATCGTAGGGCGGCAAAACGACCGCTCCTGTCTCCCTGACAATACGCCCGGCAATCTCTTCGCGGCTTTCACGCTGCCGGTCATAAAAAATCACTTTCGGACCGTAGGCCAGCGTTGAATCCACCTTGGCTCGGGGAGCGTCCGTGGGCATGACAATTGTTGCCGCTACCTGTAGATGAGCCGCCGCAATCGCGACGGCCTGGGCATGATTACCCGACGAGAAAGCCACCACCCCGCGCTTTTTTTCTTCAGGGGACAGCGCCATCAGGAAATTAGCGGCTCCGCGAATTTTAAACGCGCCGCCTCGCTGCAGATTTTCGCACTTAAAATACCCCCTCACTCCAGCGGCTTCGTTGAACAACCGCGATGTATAAACCGGCGTGCGCCTTGCCAGCTCTTTAATTCGCTCAGCGGCGCTCAGCACATCCTCGAAAGTAACCGCCTGTTTCGCCACAGCTTCCGCAACTGCCATTAATATCCCGCTTTCTTATCAACTACGTTTTGCAACTCTTGCCCTTGGATAAACCGGTGAAAGTTCTCCACAAACGCTCCCGCGCTCAAATCCAGCCAATCGGGGTCACGCGTCCGGTCCGTGCAATGAGGCGAAATCAAAACATTCTCCATATCCCAAAGCGGAGAGCTTTCCCGTAGCGGCTCCTCTTCAAAAACATCCAACGCCGCCGCCGCGATTTTCTGATTGTCAAGTGCCTTGATTAACGCCGCTTCATCAATGACCGGCCCGCGCCCCACATTGATAACCATGGCTGAAGGCTTCATAGCATCGAATTCAGCATCGCTGATCATATGATGCGTTTCCGGCGTCAGCGGCGCTGCAGCCACTAAAATATCGACCTGGCGCAACATCTCCTTCAGTTCCGTAAGGGGAAAGATGCGATCCGCGATCGAATCCCCATCACGCTTCTCTGGCCTGCGGCGCACCGCGAAAATTTTGACGCCAAGCGCCTTTGCCAAGAGCGCGCACTCCCGCCCAATCTCGCCGTACCCCACCACGCCCATGATTTTTCCGGGCAGCATAGTAACGAAAAAGTCATCCCAACGGTGCGACCTTTGATTTTCCACCAACCGCCGGACACGCTTATAGAAATAAAGCATTCCCAGCACCGCGAATTCGGCCAGCGACCGCTTAAAAACACCTCGCGCATTCGTCAGCACGACAGGGCTTTCGACCAACTCCGGAAAAAGAATTTTCTCTACGCCTGCTGACAACGAATGCACCCAGCGAACTTTCTTCGCATAGGGCCAGATCTCCTGAAGCGTAGCGGATTTTCCTGTAAGCCCTGAATACAGGATGATCTCCGCATTCGCCGCCTCTCGCTGAAGAAAAGAAAGATCGCTGCCAACCTGGATCTCTGCTGAATCCTGTATCGATTGAAGATTCTGGAGAATGTAATGGTCAGGAGGACAGATTACCAGCAGGTTGGGTTTCGGCATCCGGGGATCTACTTGCATTTTACGAAAGCAAATAGTTTTTCCTAAAAACCTCTTAAACTGGAAGTGTGCAATCTCGCTGTACCTGTGGAGCCGTCCTGCCTGAGGATGCCCGCTTCTGCCATAAATGCGGCAAACCCCAATTTGAAGAAAGCGTAGACCCTATAAATTCTGAGCAGGCATCAGAAGTGGTCGGAACTCCTCCTGAGCCGCCGACTCGATCCCACGCGCCGCAAACTGGTATTTCTTTCAAGAACTCCCGCGCTGTCGTCATTAGCCTGGTCGTGGCTGCTGGCGCGATGGTTTGCTTCTTCCCCATAGCGTATCTAGCGCCTCGGTTATTTCCGGTTTTTTTATGTGCGGTGGGTTTTGTGGCTGTTCGCGTTTACAAAGGCCGTTCTCCTGAATCTTTAAGCACCAGCGCTGGAGCCCGGCTCGGCTGGATGACGGGCCTCTGGATCTTCCTGGTCTGTGCCGTGTTTCTTGCGCTCAGCGCCGTCATGGTAGCCAGCCCCGAACTTTGGCGGCAATTACAGGACACTTGGGCCCGGATACCGCAAGCAGCGCCTTTAACCACCCTGAGCCAGCATGATTTTCTGGTTCGACTGCTAGTAATGTTTCCATTCTTCTTTTTTCTTTTTACATTTCTGCCCGGACTGGGCGGCATTTTAGGGGCTAAGTTTCCCTGGCGGAAGCGCACTTCTTGACAATGGTCAAAAGTACGCTGATCGATCTGATAACAAACTTGTTATCAGAAAGATAGCCGCCGAATACCGTACCTTGTTACCCTGAAGTTCCAGGCTGAATGAGCAAATCGATCCTTACTCTGACCGTTAATCCTGCGCTGGACCGGATCATTACCGTGGACCGGCTTGTTTTCGAGGATCGGGCCTATATTGAATCGACAATCGAGGCAGCGGGCGGTCGCGGCATCAATGCTTCTCGCGTGTTGACAAACTTCGGCGCAGCCAATACAGCTATTACTACGTCGGGAAAAGAAGCGGGAAGGAAATTCGAAGAACAACTTCGGCATGATACTTTCAGCAAGGAAATTGTAAGAATTCGCAGTAACATCCGGATCAATCTGACCATTTCCGACCGGCAAGGTCTGTCCGTAAAACTCAACGAATTGGGTCCAAACCTCACTAAATATGAGCAAAACCGGATCATCAAAGCAGTGGAAACCCTGCTGCCGGACTCTTCCTGGTTGATGCTCTGCGGCAGTTTACCGCCCGGTGTGGACGAACATCTTTACACGAAGCTGATTCAACTCGCGGAAAAGAACAGCGTGGAAACTCTGCTCGACACCGATGGCGATCCGTTGCTCTACGGCCTGGAGGCAAAACCGACCGTTGTCAAGCCTAACCAATCGGAAGCGGAACGACTGCTCAACACCGCTCTCATTACCCGCTCGCAAATCATTGACGCCGTGCAGCGCATTAAGGCGCTGGGACCGAAATCCGTGGTGCTTTCCTTGGGGAGTCGCGGTGTGATTGCCGCGACCTCTAGCGAAGGCGTGCTGGAAGTGGTGCCGCCGCCTATTGAAGCCGTCTCTCCCATCGGGGCCGGAGACGCCATGTCAGCCGTCATTGTATGGGCTTTGCAAAAGGGCGAATCGTTCAGTGAGGCGCTGCGCTGGGGTGTCGCGGCGGGAACGGCTTCCGCCAAATTGCCGGGAATCACGTTGGCAAGCCTAGACCAAACAAAGGAAGTCTACCCTCACACGCAGATTACGCGGGTCGTTGTCTAATCGTACTTCTCGTAGATAATCTGTTTACGGTCAAATCCGCGCCCCTTTAGCTCTTTGCGGACATCGTCAACCATCTCTCGCAGTCCGCAAATATACACATCAACCGTGCTCACTTCATCCGGCGTCCGCAACGCAAGCGCCTCGTCCAGATGCGCCATCACGCGCCCGGTTCTGCCCTGCCATTTTTCGTCTGGCCGCGTAACTGTGGGCAAAAACCGGAACTTCGGATATTGCTCCGTCAGCGCCAGGAACTCGTCTCCGTAAAGAAGTCCTTGCGGATAGCGCGCTCCAAACAGCAAAGTCACTTCCGGCTGGGTGCTGGGCAAGTGATGGAGGAGCATGGACCGGAAAGGGGCAATACCCGTGCCCGTTGCTACAAACACAATGCGGTGACCCGGATGGCGAAGCGTGAAATAGCCGAGCGGCTCCTGAATGTCAACCGTGTCGCCCGGTTGCAAGGAGAACAAATACGGCGAGACCATGCCATCCTGAACCCGGTTCAGGCACAAAGCAAAACGGTTGCCGTCGTAAGGCGAAGCAATGGAGTAAGCGCGTGTAATCTCCTTGCCTTCAATCTCTTTGACAATCGAAACAAATTGGCCCGGAGAGAAGGGAAGCGTCTCCACTTCCGGCACTTCAAACTCAAAATGGTGAACTTCCGGCGCGAGTTCCCGTTGTCCGAGCAGTCTAGCTTGCAACATCCTTGCTTATAGAATGATGCTCGGTGCCCTCTCATCGACTCGATCCTCTTCCGGCGTCATGTGCCGGAGCAGATCAAGGAACATGCGGCCCCGAGGACGGCCATTCTGATTTTGTTGGCCGACGCGGTATAGAAACACAAGCGTGGCGAGAATCTCGGAATTGCGAACCGGCGATAAAGCTTCCCGCTCTTCTCGCATTTTTTGATAGTTTGCCAGCGACGCCGTAAATGAATGCTGCACTGCGGCGGCAATCGTATTTTCCGCGCGGGTTTCATAAACCAGACCGGATTCAAGCGTACGGTGTGTCTGGATCAGCGCTTCAAGCGCGGTCATTACATCCGCGTCAATTGCGCCGGGTGTTCGCAATGCCGCCTGCACCAGAGAATAGATGCAGAATAAAAGCAGTTCTTCCTGCTCGCGAATAAACTCTTCCGTGACCCGGATATCAGGATAAGCTAACTCCTTCTCGGAAACAGCAAGCGGCTTCTCGCGTTTATGCGCCTCCTGTAAGTACTCACATTCGAGCGGACACGACAAAGACACCTCGCGTTCCGTCCCGCAACAGATCGGGCAGATCTCGCCACTGACAGCCGGACAAAAACGCTTCGCCCGCCGCTTGCCGCAAATCTTACACAAAACAGGTTCAGGCATCCGCTAATCCGTATTCCCAAAAATTAAAATCTTCACTACATCCTAAAGATACGGCAAGATTTGACAGAGAAAGCGGAATCTACTACAAACCGCGCAGTAAACGGCTGAGTTGCTGCCGGAGTTAAAGTTTCGGAGTTTCTGGAAGAATTGTAGATCTTAACAAATTGCCATACATTGTCGTGGGGCTGGTGTCAATTGTACCAAGCTCACGCCAGGTATTCTGGTCTAAAAAATTCTCCACGGATGAGCAGTAAACCAGCGTTTGCTGCATCAGTGGAAATCCCCTTCTGGTTCCAGAATCTGATGCTCCCATAAGTAAAAGTTATGATGTGAGTACTATTACCTAATGGTTGTAAAATAGCTGTAAAAATTCTGTAAACTTTACTCTTACCTATGTTAAGGTCTTAGTAGATTGAAAATATTACTATGCTGGAGAGTAAATTTTACGATAAAACCTGTAAACTTGCTGGCTGGAGATTTTAAGGCCCAATGTGTTGCGTCCAAGTCAGTATAGGTAAACAGAGGGTGGTTGTGGAGCTATTTCAGTTTTAATTCAAATATAACAATGAAATTCAGTTCAGAGATTCCAATCTGCTGATTTTGAATACTTATTAGCTCTTTTTCACCATTAAGAAATCAATTTTGATATACCGCTAAGACGGGGGAGCAGTTGACCTAGTGTACACCGAAATTACAACATTTCGGAAAGATTGAAAATTTAAAACAGCTCCCCAACCTCCGAGCATCACCCGGAGGCTGGGGCCTTGGAGACCGGGATGGCCACCAAGCAGTGTTGGGGAACACTAATCT
>JBJMGL010000389.1:0-3306 GCA_045807985.1 Bryobacteraceae bacterium | reverse complement strand
CTAAATCAGACCACAGAGGAATCGGACACTCACGCCACTCCGGATGAGGCGAGAGCAGCTTGTTTTTTCAAGGCCTGTGTCACTTTGGCCTCCTGACAGATCTCGCTCCGTTGGTAGTGCCACGGCCCATGCTGTCTCAGGTGCCGGACCGGGCGGCTCCTGTTAATGGCTGTTTGGTCCGGTATCTGGATTTGGTAGTGGCCCAAGCATCGGTGATTTGCTAGACTGATGCTTTTCGTCTGGATGGTCACTCTGCTGGTTTCCTGTTCTCATTGTCAAAGCACGACGGTCGTGCGCAACGGCGCGACCGCCGACGGCCGTCAACGTTACTTGTGCCGCGACGGCGGGCGGCGCTCGACCGCCGATCCGTGTCCGAATGGCTACACCGAAGAACAGCGCGAGCTGATTCTGCGCGCCTATCAGGAACGCTCCAGCCTGCGCGGTTTGAGCCGCACCTTTGGTGTCTCGCGCAACACCGTGACGAGCTGGCTGAAAAAAAAGCCGCGGCGCTCCCGCCCTTGAGCAGCACGGTATCACCCCCGAAGCGCGGTACCACCCCGGTGTTGGAATGGGACGAGCTGTGGTCGTTTGTACGCTCGAAAGCGGAACCGGCTTGGGTCTGGGTGGCTTTGGACCGCAACACGCGCCAGATCGTCGCTTGCTGCCTGGGCGATCGTAGTGAGGAGAGTTGCCGTTACTTGTGGGAACCAGTGCCCGCGCCCTGGCGCGAGGCCACCTGCTACACCGATTTCTGGAAAGCGTATCAGGCCGTCATTCCGGACGCGCAGCATGTTGCCGGCAAAGGAAGGGGCGAGACGGCCCATGTCGAACGATTCAACCATACGCTGCGCCAGAGACGGGGACAGTTTGTACGCAAAACCCTCTCCTTTTCAAAATGCGACCGGATGCACGATGCACGCCTGCAATTGCTCCTGCATCGCTACAATCTCAGTCGTGCGTGACCGACCATTGAGCCACTACCACGCTTTGTTGCTGCCAATGGCCTGTCAGGTGTACCAAAAGCTTCATGCCTCCATCACAGAGAGACTTGCTGGCGGAACCGAGGCCGAGATCGCTCAAGCTAAACGCACTTATGCTCAGTACAAGCACATTATTCAAGCTTGCAACTCCCTTGAAAGCGGCTTCGCGCAACGCGGGATCATTGCACTTGTAGATGACGCCACAGGCTATCGCGGAGATCAACTCAAAGAGGATGTTCTACGCGCCATAGCTGCATACATGTCCCCAACTCTGTTGAAATGGACCCAGAAGTTTGAGGCCGAATTTTTCAAAGAAATCTATCGGCTACACGGATGGGAATATAAGCCAGGTACGACAAAGCATCCACAATACACAGGCAAATTCATTACTAAGTACGTTTATGAGCCACTTCCTCCCGGTGTATTGGAAGAAATGAAAACAAGGCTTCCAAAAAACGAAAACGGGAACCGGAAAGCAAAGCTTTGGCAAACACTGAGCGTGGATACAGGTATCCCGCACTTTGATCGGCAAAGAGCGGACATTTTGCTCATGATGCAGTTGTCGGCTGATAAAGACGAGTTTTTGAAACACTTTGACCGGAGGTTCGGAAAACAAATGCAACTTAGGCTTCAAGTGCTCAATAAGTTGCCAGAATTAAGCGCCTAATCCTTACTCCACCTCTCCTCCGCCGCCCTTTTAGCAATCTCTGATCTCTTTTTGGGCGAGAGTGCCTCCGCTCTCGCCTTCCCACTTTTCAGCCCACCCAGTCTCCCCAAAGTGACAGCCGCCGGATTCTTCTTTGGTGGCTCCGGCGTCTCTTCTTTTTCGATCTTCATTGGTGCTTGGGTAGTCTCCGAACCCTCCCCGTGGCACAAAGACCTTATCGGCTGTTTCGCATTTCTTAGCACCCGTGTTCCCAATGTGCTAGGTTTGGGCTATTACTAATGGAAACCATACGAATCATTGCGGACATCAGTAAACATGCAGGCTGCGGCGGATTCCTGGCTATGTCTCAGGAAGCACCAGACTATATTATTGAATACAATGGACTTGAAACTCGAATTCCTGGCGTTGAGATGATATGCCTGCGTTGCGGAGAACGGATTCGCTCGCAGAACCAAGTCGAAGGAGGGGAGTAATCGTTGCATCCGACGCTGGGAGTCGTCTTTCTTCTAGAGTGCGGTGAAGATCCACGGTTCGAGGCCGAAACAAGCTGATTTATCGCAGTTGAGATAACGTTTACAGGGCAGCGGAAGGCTTTATGGGCTCTTCAAAGCTCTGAAAGCACAAGACAGGGACAGGAAAAAAGCTATTTCAATTTTTGAACGACGTAGGAGTGCGGGCGTTGCGAATGCAATTAGGTCGCGTTCATGAAATATGCCAGTCATCGCCAGACAAAAGCGCTTATGAGGCGAAGATTGTTGAGAGGTTCGGAGGTCAGCAAGAATCGGATTTCGTTGTGTCTACTTCCAGCGCGCCTGAGCCGCCTTCTTCGCAATCTCCAACCGTTTCTTAGGCGAGAGGGCTTCTGCTCTCGCCTTCCCACCCTTTAACCCACCAAGCCTTCCCAACGTCACCGCTGCCGGATTCTTCTTCGGTGGCTCTGGTGTTTCTTCTTTCTCCATTTGTCCCGTTGCTTGCTGCACGATATTGAACGCCGTTACGTTCGCATCTTGCTCTTTCGGTCCTTTGCCTCGATTGCTTGAGCGGTTTGGCATAACACGAGCGTTTCAGATACTACGAGAATCATTAAGTGCCATTAAATTCAAACTGACCCACTACCTTCTCATTGCAAGGTATATAGGTAGCCGGCGATGTCCGCCGCGTCTTTGGACGTGACTCCAAGGTTCGGCATCACGGTTTTTTCGTCAACAGCCTTGGGGTTCTCGATCCAGCGCATCATATTTTGTGGCGTGTTCTGCAGGACGCCCGCGACATAGATTCGACTTCCGATACCTGATAGCGGCGGTCCCACTAAACCCACCGCTCCTGAAATTCCGGGAATCATGTGGCATGATCCGCACCCATAACGCTTAATGGCGGCAACTCCCAGCTGAGGATCGCCGCCTGTCGTCGCTCGGGCAGTTTGCCACTTTGCCTGATTGCCACAGCCCAAAAGCGCGGCGGCAGCGCAGCCAAGCGCGATAGTAAGCAGGATTTTACTTGGCACTCGAAAGCCTTTCGAAGCGAGCATCGCTTTCTTTCAGCCAACCGGCACAAAGCATGAGCCCGGCCGCAAGGTAAACCAAACTAGCGGGAACCCACATAATCAAGCCCCCAACCTGCTGGTCTTCCAAGGGCGTGAATCCCCATGCCTGGGTGGTT
>JBJMGL010000388.1:0-2434 GCA_045807985.1 Bryobacteraceae bacterium | reverse complement strand
CTCGTTGTTCCAGATACGTCATTTACAACAACTACCAAATGGTCGGTGGCCGATGGTAGAACTAGCTGAAATGCTCTGGGGTTTCCAAAGATGTTGCCGGAATTGCCCGCATCTCCCAAATAGTTGATGTCCAGGCCACGATTTAACGCTGTGCTATTTGGGCTGTATGAATTTAAGTACCCGGATGCAAATGTGAAAGCCGTATCAAAGATGTCATCAAATGATATTTGAAGGTAAGGGAAAGGGCTAATTGGACTATTAAAGGCTGCGTAGCGATAAGAGGTGGTTGGGTTAGTTAAGCCTGGAAACGGTTTTTGCGCAGACCAGTCGCTGGGAATACCACCGTCACCGCCGGTGCTGCGGCTCAGCCTTCCCAATTGAATGGGATCTGTCGCATTCAATGCCGTAACGCCGCTATCGTAGATCACGGCGCCGAAAGAAAGAGCCGATGTCAAAAAAACAATGGAGAGGCTTTTAGATGCCTTGCCAAAAAAAAGTTTATAGTTCATTTAAGCTCCCGCTTGTAGGAATAGCTTGCTCAGTCTACCTTTTTAAGGCAATAGGGTCAATTACTTCTGTTGAAATCGTACAACTACGTTTCCCAAATGAACTTCGTCAGCATTTTTCAGCAGGAATCCGCGCGTGCCCCGATGAACGGGCTGACTCAGTCCGTCACGGACAATCCAGATGCCGCATTGCGCCTGATCTTTATACCAACGATCGTTGAACAAACGGTATTCGCCGGTTTTCGGAGAGTACAAAATGTGGGCATGTTCGCGGGAGACGGTGCGGTTGGCTTCGTTTTCTCCGGTAAACGCCAGATCATTACGCCGGGAAGGACCGGCCGAACGGAAGACTTCGGCGGTTCTTCCAATGTTGGTTCTCGTCTTTTCAAGCGTGAGCTCTTTTTGGTTAGCCGCTCCTGTCAACACAACCAACTTGGCCGGTTTACGCGCACGCGAGGGCGGCGCACTGTCCTGAGCGGGGCGGGACTCAGGCTCGACAGTAATCCAGCTTTCCGCCGCCGAGGGCAGCACGGGAGTTGTGTGTATCTCAACGTGCAAGTCCTCCGGGAAACGATAATTGGACCGCTTTAAAGATTCCCGCGCCTCTCCCGTCAGATACGCCGCTAGAAAGTCCCCTTGCAAAGCGGCGGCTTGCGCCTCCGGAATGCCTCGCAGTTTTATGCGAAGGAGGGTAAAGGGAATAACGCTTTTACCACCCGCCCGATGCGTCTTTGCCTTAATTTCATCCAGCATGGCAATCCGGATCTCAGCCAGTTCAGGCGCATCTTTCGATAACCGACTCGCTCCAAACGGAGCTTCAAAAATAGCTTTGCCCAGCTTTTCGATTACATTCGACACAACGGCTGTCATCTCCCGTTCGAAGGATGATTCATAATAACGCCAAGCTGTTGCGCTGCTTCCACCAGCTCGCGCGCAACCGGCGCCGCCACTTGCGCGCCGTATCCTCCGTGCTCTACTACTACAGCAAACGCGATTTGAGCTTGAGGCGGCCCCCCCGATGGTGTTTCATACGGCGCAAAGCCCGCAAACCAGGAGTGCGGCTCCCCGGCATCTAATTGGGCCGTTCCGGTCTTGCCGGCCAAGCTGATTCCTAAACCGTTCATCGCGGTTCTTGCTGTTCCATTCGTTATGACCGAACGCATGGCATTTGCCAGGAAGAGCGCGGCGTCAGGAGAGATCACACGCCGGCCCTGGGCCGTGCGCGAATTGCTTTCGTCGGAAACCCAGCGTCCCTCGGGCATGAGGCCGTTAGCCGCTACCGTCGCGGCAATCCGCGCCATTTTGAAGGGAGTTGTCAGCACCGGTCCTTGTCCATAGGCCGCAAAAGGAAGCATCTGTTTCAGGTCTTTTAAGTCACCGGTTTGCACTTCCAGCAATTCTGCTGTACTTTTCAGGTTTTTCGAGCCTACGTCATTGACACCTAGCTGCGCAAAGTAGGCGTTGCAGGATACGGTAATCGCATGGCCTAGGGTTAAGCTTCCATGCGGGTGATCTCCAATGTCGTCGCGGATGGGGCGCCGCCATCCCTTGATAATCGTGCCGGCCCGGCCGTCTTCCAGTCTTCTGCAACTGTAGGTTCTGGAGATTACGTCCGGATTCAGGCGCAGCGCCGCCATTGCGGTGACCAGTTTGAAGGTTGATCCGGGCGGGTACTGCCCATAGCGGGCGCGATCCAGCAGTTCATCGGGCATGCTGTTGCTGAGGTCAACGGGCGCTGGCCAGGAGACGAGGGCTAGAAGATCGCCGTTGCGCGGGTCCATCACGACGATTGCTCCCTTTTTGTGCGTGCGCTCCAATCGGTTTCTGAGTATTTCGGCGGCTTTCCATTGCAGTCTGATATCCACAGTTGTATGCACGTCCCGGTCGCGGTTGAGCAAAGACTGCAAGGCCGGGTTCTCCGGTTGATG